>CAZLPC010000087.1:0-9578 GCA_964561305.1 uncultured Anaerolineae bacterium | reverse complement strand
TGGCACAACATCAGGATTAAAGGCTTTGTTGTAGACATAATCGCGCAGGGCAATCTCTGTAAAGGGAAACGGTAGACGGTCTAGGACGCGCTCAACATTTAGCCGTTCGATGGCATTGGCCAAGCTGTGGCCCATCCCTAACTCACTAAAAATATTAGCCGACACTTCATCGCCCACCCCCACCGAAAACGTGCTGGTGGCGCTACCAATATCCAAATGAAGAACCGCCCGATTGTCTGGCTCTACTTCGGCTAGCCAACGTATTACATTGCTGACACCTTGTGCAGTGGGTGTAACAGATTGTCCTTCTAAGCTTTCAAATCCGCGGGCTTGCTGCGAGATATAGTCGCCAAAAGCACGGGTTAGTTGAATACGGGCACTACCAACTTCTTCGCGTCCCAAATTTGGGCGCACATTACTAGAAATCAACAATTTTTCGGGTATATCGGCAAAAGCGGCCCGCACTCTATCCACCAATACCTCATTGCCTGCAAAAATAACCGTGGGGCGTTCGTCTTCTGGGGCTAAACGCACAGCTAGGGCCGCGACATCCACCAGTTCCATCACGCCGCTTTCGTTGCCCCCGTCAATGCCACCGCTTACAAAAATGAGATCGGGCGTAGCTTTTAGAATAGTGTTAATTTGTGATGGTAGGTCACGCTGATCGGAAATGGTTAGGTGGGCGGCAATGTTGACATAAGTGCCCGACAGGGCACGGCGGGCACTTTGAATGCTGACATTGGGCATAAGGCCCAAAACAACCGCTGTAAGTGGGCGAACCGCGCTACTGGTAATGACCAACGCATCAATGCCAGACGATTGACCATCCGAAAAGACCAACTCGCCTTGATGATTGGTGAGTTCGAGTTGCGTAACATTTTCAATTTGGGCAATTGTCCACGACCAGCCCACACTAACATCTTGTGGGGTAGTGCGGGTTGTGGCACTGGCAACTAACCGATATTGGCCGTCTACCAAATCAATGAGTGCTGAACGGGTGTTGGCCGTCCCAAAATCAACGGCAAGGATAGACTTGACGTTTTGCGATAGATTCACCGTCTAGCCCCCTAGCTGCTTGAGTAAGAATTCAATATGTGTCCGAAATAAGCTGTTTACCACCACAAGGCTGGTCAAAATAGCTTGGGCATATAATGCGCCCAGCGTTAGGCTAATAAAGCCTTGACCAATGTAGCGCAACCCCCGAATGGGCAAACGATTTTTCGCCTTGCCAGTGGTGGGGTCGCGGCGGCTAAGATACTGAAAGTAGATTAACGTGGTGATGCTAGCTCCTATCAAAATCACACCATTAACGGCTTCTGCTTCGCGGCTTAGGCTTTCGCCAGAGGCGCGTGCTAAGGGGATAATTGTTCCCACTACGGCCCCTACCAGCGCGACACCCGTGCCTACACCAATAATAAATAGCAACCCACCATTGCCAATATAGGCATAGCGTGGCAAAAGTTTTAGTACTAAAAACACCAGCAACAATAATGGGATAAGGCCGAAGGCATTGATTGCCAAATTGGCATCTTCGCCTATAAGCGTGGCTTCAAACCATGGGATAATTACATCTACGGAGGCAGCAATAGCGGCATAACCCGCCGCAGCCCCTACCAATATGTGTACTGCTAGACGATAAAGCACATTGTCGGCCAAAATATAGCTAAAGATCATTAGCGTAAAAACTAATCCGGCCCAACCGAGAATTAAATCCAGTTCTTCAATGCTCATCTGCGCCGCTTTCCTAGGCCCCGAATAAGATTTAACAGCGTTCCCAACATAATTACACCTCCAGATGCCAACGCTCCCAACGCGACGCTATGCCACTGCGCCAGTTCTGGATCGGGTAGGGTGGTTGTATTGTTGAGGGGAGTACGCAATGCAGTATTCCGAATTTGATTATAACGATAGGTGTCTCGATAGCCTGCCAAATAGCCTTTATAGCCGCCGTTTTCGTTAAGATAGGCACTGGCAATGGGTTCAATAGCAGTGGTCACTAGGGCAAACATGGGCAACCCCTCTACTTGAAATTGCTCGGCCCAGTTTCGCAGGTCTTCGGTAGTTTCAGCGATAACCAACACCAGCGCAAAGTCGGTGGCATCCACACGTCCAATTTCTAGGGGTACACCACCGTCATCCACAGTGGTGTTAAAAGTAAGTACGCCTGTGGTTTCGCTGCGACTTAGGGCCCGAATTGCGACAGGGCCACCCGACACAAAACCAACTGAGTAATAATCGCGGTCTTCTTCAAGAGCGTTGTCACGCTCTAGGGCGCTTAAGAAGTCATTGTTGGTTGCCAAACCACTTAACACAAAATAGCTATTGGTGCCACCCAGTGGGTTAGTGCTGAGCGCAACGGGAACTGCACCTTGGTTAAATATATCGCGCAGCACAGCTTCGGCCAAGGGATTAAGCTCGCCAGCAGCCGTCGGGCCATACTCAAACGCGAGCAGCACACGGTCATTGGCTTCTAGTGCATCAATGGCGGCAAAAACAGATGCTTGCTGCACAGCAATTTCATTCAGTTGGGGATCATTAGTGATATGGAGCGCATCGGTGGCAAATGGCCCGGCCACTGCCCCCACTAGCACCACCGCCACAAAAGTACGATCTAGTTTTAGACGCGAACGGCGGCGGGCTTTGCGGCGGGGTCTAGCAGCCGCATCATCGGTAGCCACATCGTCATCTTCATCATGTCCAACTTCTAGCACCTCGTTCAATAGGTCAATGCGTCGGGACTGTTGAGGCGAAACCGTGATACCACCTTGTAACACCGTTTCACCCTCAGGGCGGTCTAGGCTTAATACGGATAAACCACCTGTTACGCCCGCTAATGCGCCCGAATCGAGTGTGGTTTCATTTGGTGCTATGGCGTTAATGGCTAACGAGGCATCGCGCAGGGCTTGCACATTATCAGGTAGTGCATTAGGCGGCTGTTGTTCAAAGTCTAGCTCGATACCACCCGCAGTAAGGCGCACTTGGCGGTCGGGGCGCAGGTCTTCTATCCAGCCCGGCGGCAAATTCTCGCGCACTGCCTCTAGCGGCTGTTCTGATATGGCTGGTAAGGCATCGGCAGCATTGAGTGCTGCCAAGAAGTCGTCATCCACATCTTCAAATAAATCATCAATATTGTCGTTGCCACCAGCCCGCACCAGTTGTCGGCTTTGGTTATCCACCGCAATTGAGCGTGGCGCGGCTGTGGTAGAGAGTAGATCTGTTAAAATTTGGTCAACTGAACCCGTATTTTTAAGGGCTTGGCGCACATCTTCACGCGAGGCCGGTGAGCGCGGTGTGGCGGGGCGCTCGGTCAAAGCAGCTGCTTCGTCAAAGTCCAAATCTTTAACATCGCCTAACCAGTCCACCGAGTCGCTGCTAAATTCGTCACCTTCACTTAAAAGTGCCGCAAACAGATCGTCATCATCGGCGATGCTTGGCTCATTAGGCTGTTCAGTCATCCAACCCGGCCCAGTTTCTGCTGATTCGGGTGTTTGTACCATAGCGATAAAGTCGTTGGTGTCAGGAATATCTTCTGCCGATGTATTCATCCAATCTTCAAAATCATCGCCTGATGGTTGAATGGCTGTTGTAAAGCTATCGTCTGAAGATGTGGTTAGCCAGTTCATCTCTTGTTGCAAGCTGTCTTCGCGCAAGACATCTGACAACAATGCCGCCGTATTGGGCGCTTTAGATACTAAAACGGCTGCATCCGCCATTAAATCATCTAGTTCTGATAGTGAATTGTCTTGGGCTTGGGCAATCGAGCCTAGCCAGTCATCAGTGGCTGTTGGCGAGTCCTCAAATTGGGGTTCTTCGGCAGGTATATCTGATACTTCTTCTAACTCTGGTGGCAAGGCAAACATGGAAGAATCAGTTAGACCGCGAATATCGGTATTAGAAGTGGCTTCGCGTACCCAATCGGGTGCCGCTTCTAAATTTTGTTCTTCTAGTCCTAAAAACCACTCTGGCACATAATTGGCGCTGGTAGAAAGTTCATCGGTGACTGGTTTGGCGACCGCAGCCGGAACGTCCTCTATATCGTCAAACAAAATTGCATCAAGGCTACGTTCGGCATCACCTAAATCTACATTGTCGCGGAACCAATCAGGAATGTCTTGCTCTACTTGAATCTGCTCGGCGTTGTCTTTGCGATAGGCTTTCTCGTCTTGATGGCGTTCCCATTCGTCAAAGGTCATTTCAGACGGGTCAGCGGGCTGGTCTTTTGCACCCAGCTTGCGGATTTTAGGCCCACTTGGCTCAATGCGTTTCAATCCAAGATCTGAAGGTACTTCTATGTCGTCGGCTTCATCCACTGCCGAAGCGAAAACATCGGCAAAATCCTCTCCCAAATCAGGAACAGAGTCATCATCTGTTACCCAATCGGGTAAGTCACCTGTAAAACCTGTTGAACGCGCCGCTGGTTGCTCGTCCTCTGGCAGCGTGTCCCAATCTAGGCCTTCTAACTCAGAAGATCGGCGCGACCCTTCGTTGGGATCGCTGCCTTGCAGCCACGGTAACTCGCCTGTGACCCCTAACCGACCGCCTGCACTGGCATCTGTCGGTTTACGATTTTCCCACTCTACCGATGGCTCGTCGTCTGGTGCAGGTTCTTCGCCACCAGCACCACTTTTTTTTAGCCACTCTGGCAGATCATCAAAATTAAAATTATCGGTCATAAAACCATCATCTTTCCGCTAGGGGCGGCGTTGATAAAAGCGTTCTTGTGCAAGCAATACCCGAATGCCAACTACTACAGAACCAAGCGCAATCCCAATAAGCAAGCCGCGTGTGCTGCCAGTGACAGGTACACGCAACAACCAATCGCGCACATCCGAAAGCGCCTCAAAGCCATTAAGTGGTAGCCACCCCAATAGTGCAATGAGTAAGGCGCTTAGAAAAATAATATATTCCCACTTTACTTGGCGGCGCATCAGCCGAAAAGCACCATAAACTAGCGAGAACAAGACCAAGCCCGCTATCGCTGATTCTATCGTGATTTGGGTAAGTTGGTATAGTCGAGGCGACAACTGTTCGTCTTTTAAGTCACCGGCCCACAATTCAGACTGGTCGGCACTATAAACTGCAATTACCAATATGGCGGTTAAAAGCAGGGCAAAGCTATATAGGGCCCCACGACTGCCTTCTAACAAACGGCGCAAATGAACAAAAATTAATAAATTAAGCACACCCACCAACACCGCAAAAGCTGCCGCCACCGAGACCAACTGTAGCAATCCATCGGTAAGAAGGGCCAGTGGTGTGCCAGCATCGGCAAAAAGCCCCACAATAGTAATAAAGGCAATACCAGAAACCAATGCGGCGGCTAGGGCGCTTCCGATAATTGAACGTCGTCTGTTCATGGGTTCTTATGCTTATCTCTCTACGATTGCAACTAAAATAATGGCAGCCACCAATGTCCAACGCAACACATCTAACATAAGGGCTTGGGTTTGGGTACTGGGAGCATCGTCCCGCATATAAGCCTCGCTGACGAATAATTCTTCTGTCAAAATGGGTGTTTCAGACTGCGCGAAGGCCACTGCCTGTCCAATTAAATCTGTGCTTTGCCCCACAAAGACTGAATCGCGGCGCGTGGATACCCCGCCTATCAGCGCTAGTTCTGCGCCATAAGCCCCCACCATAATATTATTCGACAAGCGATCAATGTTGTTGATAGCGGCTATGGCTGCCCCATACGCCAACGAGTGGTTGCCGGCCGGCAACCACATTACAGTATCGGCCGTATATACTGCCAGATTATCCTCGGCAGCATAAGCGTGGCGCAACATATCTTGTGCGCCAACTAGCACAATACCATCGGTGGTTGTAACCAGCGGGGTGCTACTGGTGAAGGCCTGCCGCCGATTAATTTCGTACAACAGCGTTAGGGCTGCCAACGAGACTAAGGTGGTGGCTTTGCCAATTTCAATTCCCGCAAGACCAACATGTAATTTACTGTCGCTTTCAATGGCCTCGTCTACCAATAGCGGTAATATCTGATAGCCACGGATGGGGCGCAGAAATAACGGGCGGTTGCGCCGCCGCAACAAAAAGCCACCCAAGACCGATGTCACAAAGGCAAGCGTCAGCAATAACCAAAAATAGGCAACTTCATTCGCCATGCAAGGTGTCCGTTTCTATTAACTGATGTCGCAGTTGTCGCCAATGGGTCGGATCTTCTAAAAGTCGCGCCCATGCCCCTATTGTATCGTGTCGTAGCAAAAACCCTAATGTTGGTTGCCCGATATAAAGCAGTTGTGCTCCAATTGGTGCTAGTGGTTCTAATACATCTAGTAGTAAAGATGCAAAAGTCCCCATTTTGTGTGCCTTAATCCATTGGTTAAGACGGCCCAATTGTGGCGACAATTGTTCAATGATATCGGTTGGTTGCACAGATTCTTGCATGGTTACTATAACACAATCATCCCTAACACCGAATTTTGTATAGCCTGTTCGATCATATTTTATACTGTGGCACAGTCGGCGCGTATATGCAAATCTTGACAGATTAATGACAATTTCGCGCAATACAATTATTAACAACGTAGTGTATGCTTAATCTTGTAAACTTAAAAATCCTTTAGGTGCATGTATGGTGACATTAAAGCACTACCCTGTTTCTGAAAACAGTGCAGTGGTGGTGGTGGGTGGAAAACTTGACGCAGACGGCTGTCGGGAGATCGAGATGCCGCTTTGGACGATTATCCAGCAATATCCGGATAGTCAATTGGTGATTGATCTCACTTATGTAGGCTATTTGTCGAGCTTTGCGGTGGGATTTTTGGTCGAGGCGTGTGGTACAGTGATGCAATATGGCGGCAAAATGTCGATCAGCAATCCTCAGCCACATGTCTATGAAACCCTATACTTAAATGGGGCCGATATGGTGATCCCTATTTATGAGTCGTATCAGGCCGCCCTTGCCGACGGCCATTATTTGTATTGAAAAATAGGCTACTCGTCTGCCAGCCATGTTTGAACAGTAAAACGAATCTTTGCCCTAGATTGAACCGCTTCCTGTGCAATTGCCAATAGCTGCGTCAAATCCTCTATAATCTGTTGCTCTTTCACCTCGCCCAACCGATACTCTAAAAATCCCTTAAAGTCGTTTTCAAGGGCTGTCAGCAATGAGCGCACGGCTATTTCAACTGCTTCGGCAGCTACAAATTGGCTTAAGTCAGTGGTAAACGGATCCAATGGCAGCTTAGCATTGCGATGCAATGGGCTAAATAAGTTTGGTTTACTTACCAACTCGGCTAAACCAGCCAATGGTGGTGTGTTTTCAAGCATAAGGCTTGGCTCAAAGGCCAATTCTGCTTGATAACGACGGCGGGGCACGTCGTCATAAAACTGTTGATCTTCGGGTGGCAAATGGGCATAAATACGTTTCATCAAGTCTACGCTGGCATCTTGTAGCTCTTGTTGGCGCAGTTTGCGGTCACCGCTTAGTTGCACTGGCGGAATGGGTTCACAAAAGTGCATGGTCACTTTGGGGCGCTTAAACTTAAACATCTTCGACCACACCTGATAGGTGCGCCCCAAGGCAATGGGCACGATGGTTGCGCCCGTTGTTACCGACAGATAGGCCGCGCCCGATTTCACATCTTCTAGGCCTTTTTCCCATGTGCCACCTTCCGGAAACAGCCCCAAAAAGCCGCCATCCTTCAGCACTTTTTCCATAGCCTTCATGCTGCTGCGATCCACCGTGCCACGATTGACCATAATAATGCCAATATTTTCGATGATGAGGTTGGCCGGCCACAGCAGTTTAAAGTCGCCGGGGCCCAAAATTTGGGTTTGTGGCGGCAAATGCACCAACATCAATACTGCATCATAAGTAGAGAGATGATTGGCGGCAAATAAAACCGGCCCTTGTGTGGGTATATTTTCTTGCCCCGTCACTTCAATACGCGTGAGGATGCGTCCGGCTGTGCGCCCAAACCAGCGCAGCACAGCCCGATAGCGCATTTGTTTGCGCAATTGGCGGCGTTCTTCTTCAGATAGTTCGGCAGTATTGACCCATCCCATAAGGTTATGTCACTTTCTAGACCAGTGTTAATCGGTTAATAGTGGTTCGGATTGTCGGGTGGCATGATAAACTTGTCCATCCACAATTTCAATTTGGCGATCCATCATTTGGGCCAACTGTGGGCTGTGTGTCACCACCACCACGGTTGTATCGGTATGTTCGCGCACTTCAAACAAGGCTTCAATGATGATTCCTGTTGAGGCTTTGTCCAAATTTCCAGTTGGCTCGTCGCACAACAAAATGGCTGGTTTATTGGCCAGTGCGCGTGCAATCGCTACCCGTTGCTGCTCTCCACCCGACAATTGCTTATAGGTGTGGTGCAGCCGTGCGCCCAAGCCCAACATATCCAACAAGTCACGGGCGCGTTTTTCAAGGTTTTTGTCTTGGCGCTTGCGCGAAAACTGCATCGGCAATAATACATTTTCTAGGGCATCAAGCGTAGGCACAAGATTATAGTTCTGAAACACGAAGCCGATCTTTTCGTTACGCAATCGTGTTAAGCCACGCTCGGTTAAGCCTGTAATATCAACCCCGTCTATCATTACTTGGCCACTGGTGGGGCTGTCTAGGCCGCCGATGATACCCATTAGCGTGCTTTTGCCACTGCCCGACGGCCCGACAATTGCCACCATTTCGCCGCGATGGATTTGTATTGAAATATCATGCAGAATAGAGAGTGGTGCGCCACCAATGGGCAACGACTTTGAGAGGTGAATGGTCTGAATGACCGTGTTGCTTGTCATCGAAAGAACTCCTACTACAATAAGTTGAAAAGATGGAAGCGGCACAATGCCACCCCAACAGATCATTTGCTTCTTTAAGCCCTATGGCGTATTAAGCAAATTCACCGATGCTGAAGGCCGGCCAACCCTTGCCGACTATATCACTGTACCAAATGTTTATGCGGCAGGGCGGCTGGACAAAGACAGTGAAGGACTGATGCTATTAACTAACCATACTCAGCTTAATGCACGCTTAACCGAGCCAACATTTGGGCATCCGCGCACCTATTGGGCACAAGTAGAGCGCGTCCCTACATCTGCTGCCTTGCAACAACTTCAAGCTGGCGTGGATATTGGTGGTTACATCACTAAGCCTGCTACTGTGCGCTTGCTGTCTGGCACGCCAGATTTGCCACCGCGCAACCCACCTGTGCGTTATCGGGCTACTGTGCCGACAGCTTTTATTGAACTGACACTGAGTGAAGGCAAAAATCGTCAGGTGCGACGGATGACGGCAGCTGTTGGCCACCCAACACTACGGCTAGTGCGGGCGGCCATTGGCCCTATCAGCCTTGAAGGGCTAGCAGTAGGCCAATGGCGCGAGTTAACCAATGCCGAACGCCGCGCACTCTATCAAAGTGTTGGTTTGCGCTAAGAGCGCGGCGCGGGCTGCCATGTCCAATCTTGAATATGGCGAAAACGGTCGGCGGGCGTTGAGATAAAGCCCAACTGAATGCCTATTAATTCTTGATTGGCCACATACACATAAAGCGGATGATACAACGTTAGGGCTGGGGCGCTTTCCACAAATATCTGCTGAAAGTCTCGAT
>CAZLPC010000086.1:0-9672 GCA_964561305.1 uncultured Anaerolineae bacterium | reverse complement strand
GCATTTTCGGCATTTTCGGCGGCGCGGATAATTTGAATAACCAGATCAATACTGGTAATGGCTTTCAGCAAGCCTTCCAAAATATGAGCGCGGGCGCGGGCTTTGCCCAATTCATAGCGCGAACGACGCTCAATGATTTCGACACGGTGTAGTACCCAAATCATTAACATGCGTTTTAGGCTTAACAAGCGCGGCTGTTGATCCACCAGTGCCAACATCTGTACGCCAAATGTGGTTTGCAACTGGCTATATTTGTATAAGCGGTTGATGACGGTAGCGGGTTGAGCGCCTTTACGCAGTTCGATCACAATCCGCATCCCTTTGCGGTCAGATTCATCGCGCAGGCCAGCAATGCCCTCTAGTTTGCCTTCGTTCACCATCGCAGCGATACGCTCTAGTGTGTTGGCTTTATTGACCTGATAAGGGATTTCGGTCACGATAATACGATAGCGTCCGCCGGCCATTTCTTCGACATGCGTTTTAGCCCGCATCACAATGCGGCCTTTGCCGATGCCATATACCTCTTTTAGCTCGTTGCCACCCATTAATGCGCCAGTAGGGAAGTCGGGGCCTTTTACAAACTGCATCAAATCTTCGACAGAAACATCACGCACGGCATCCGTCAGGTCTTCGCCGTCATAATTGATCATCAGGTTGATCAAATAATTCACAGCCGCAGCGATCTCGCGTAGATTGTGAGGGGGAATATTGGTGGCCATACCCACGGCGATACCACTGCTGCCATTGACCAACAAATTGGGGAAGTTGGCGGGCAATACAACGGGTTCGTCTAATGAGCCGTCAAAATTGGGGCTAAAGTTCACGGTGTCGGCTTCAATATCGCGCAGCAATTCTTCGGCAAGGCGCGACATACGGGCTTCGGTATAACGCATGGCGGCGGGTGGATCGCCGTCTACAGAGCCAAAGTTACCCTGTCCGTCAATCAACAAATAACGCAACGAGAAATCTTGCGCCATACGGGCCATAGCATCATATACTGCACCGTCACCGTGGGGATGAAATTTACCCAACACTTCACCGACAATACGGGCACTTTTACGGTAGGCAGTGTTGGCCCGCACGCCCATTTCGTGCATTGCAAACAAAATGCGCCGATGAACAGGTTTTAGGCCGTCGCGGGCATCGGGCAAGGCACGGGCGACGATGACACTCATGGCATAATCAAGATATGCGCCACGCATTTCATCATCTATTTTTACTGGTCGAATACTCTCGTCCATAAGCAGGTCTCAGCACCACTTCCCATCCTAGATGGGCGTGCTGTTATCCCCTTTCTTCGATTTCAACACAACAGCGGAAGATGTTGCTTGTTTTCTAGATTCTTGCGTTAATTATACCTTAAAAAACACTAAAAGGCTAGGTGTGGCAGAGTGCCTAAAAGCGCATGAACAAAAGGTTTTAAGGGGTTTGGCCTAGAGTTAAAAGCCCTCATGAATAGAGGGCTTGGGGGGTACTGGTGGACATGGTTTTGATTAAGTGAAAGACTCGAACAAGTGTGCAACCGCAACACTGCCCATACCACTTAGGTTAAGGGTCATGGCAAGGCTAGGTATAGTAGTCAATTGGTTGTCGCCGGCCTCGCCGCGTAGTTGTTGGGCCACTTCCACAGCTTGATAAACACCGGTTGCGCCATAAGGATTGCCCCGTGCTTTCAAGCCGCCAAAAGTGCTGATGGGCAGCCTGCCATCGGGCTTAATATCGCCATCGGCGGCCAGTTGCCAGCCCTTGCCTCGTTCGGCAAAGCCAGCTGCCTCTAGTTGTAGGGCACTTAAAACGGTATAAGCATCGTGTAGCTCAAGTAGATTCACATCGGCGGGGGTTTTGCCGGTCTGCTCAAATACACGGCCGGCCGCAATGTTAACCGCGCTCAAGAACAACATATCATGGCGACCGTGCAAGGCGAGAGTGTCGGTAGCGACGGCGCTAGCCAATATGCGCACGGCCTTGCCTTGCCAGCTTTCGGCATGATGGGCATGGGTCAGGATAACGGCGGCTGCGCCATCGGCTTCGGGTGCGCCATCAAATAAATTAACCGGATCGGCAACCATTGGTGCGGTGGCAAAACGTCCGCTTTTAATGAGGTTACGATACATGGCAGCAGGGTTTTTGTTGCCGTTGGCGTGGGCATTCATACTAAAGCCCTCAAAGGCATTTAAGTCTAGCCCATAATCGTGCATATAGCGGCGCATCAATAGCCCGGCCAACGCCGAAATGGTCGCGCCTTGCACGCTTTCATATTCAGCATCTAGCATGGTTGTCATGGCTCCTATGCGATCCGAGCCAATTTGATCCGTCACTTTTTCGACCCCAACCACCAAGACCGTTCGCACTTGAGACAGCAGCGCGATACCATGCCGCAAAGCCAAGCCACCCGACGCATCGGCGGCTTCAACGCGTAAGCCTGCATAGTCCGCAAGTAACGACGCAAGATTGATTTGGCTGCTAATGGTCGCGCCAAACGCATTGCCAACGACGACGGCATCAATATCATTGGGGCCCAAATTGGCATCGTGTAGGGCATTTTGAATAGCCTCTAGGGCGATGTCGCGCAGAGGGATGTCCCAATGTTCACCGACAGCGGTCTTACCAATACCGATAATGGCTGCATCTTGCATGTTTTACATCCTTTTCTGATAGCGTGCCAACTACCGTTATCTTTACTATACACAGCATTGCCTTAGTTTAGCGCAGCAATGTTTGTGATACATTAGGGCTTGGCGACGGCCAAGGCCAGCGCCCGCCGAAACGACGCACTTTCAATGGATTCCCACATATTAGCCAATCCCCAGCGTAACTCGTTGGCACGTTCGCGCATGATCATAGCATAAGCCTGAGACACGAAGGGAGAGACATCGGCGGGAGGAGTGTTTTGTTGTTGCTCGGCAAATTGGGCCACCATTTCCATCCGATGCCATGCTTGCACATAGTCAGAAAGCGGCTCTAGTACTTGCAACACCTGTTGAATTTCGGTGCCCAATAAGCTCATGCTATAAAGCAACAAATCGGTTAAATGACGCAGGTCAGCCTCAAAGGTATAAACCACATCTAGCGTCAATAATTCTTCTAGGTCGGCATTCATGCCCGCAGCATTGACATAATCAATAATCGAGCGTAGTTCGCCAAGATAGGCCCACGCCCGTACCCCTACTTGACTACCAAATGTTAGAGTATCTTGCTCATCTAGCTGAACCAACCGCAAGCTGCCCAACCAACGCTCATAGCGGCGGCTGCGTAGTCCATCGCGCAGGCTTTCGTAAGCATTGGTAGATTGCTCGGCATGATGAATGGCCAATGTCTTTAGATCTCGAATGGCGGCTGGATCGTCCTCAGTGGGATCAGTTTCGTTAACAAGCCCAATTGAGCGATCTTCAAGCGTGGCAAAAAACAACGCATCGTTAATAAGGCCTTGCAGCCATTCGGTGTCTTCATTAAAAACCTGACGTGGCTTAGAGCCGGGCAACAACCATTGCCATACACCTATGATACGCTGAAACTCGCGCCAGAAAGGAAGCAGCAAGCCAGTATCGTTGCGTTGAATGCGGCTAGCCAAATAATCAAGGCGGTTGGCATGATGTTCGCGCAGCTTGTTGCTGGCCTCAATACTATAATCATGAGGCGAGAGCGTAACCGATATGGCCAGTTCTTCTAGGTCTACATCGGTTTGGGCTTGATCTTCAGTGATAAAGCGTAACTTGGGCGTACTAAAAAGTGTATTCCATCGTCGGCTGGCGTTTTGCGCGGCGGCGGCATCGGTGCTGGGGTTTGTGCCGCCAATCACGATCGTAATCTCGCCCGGCACTTGATGATGATCGGCAATGAAACTGGCTTGACTTTGGGTATTGTCTAGTGCCAGCCCAATCCGCACCAGCGCAATCATCGTCTCGGCGATGCCTTGTTGCTCGCTAGACAAGTTTTGGAAAGCAATGTCTTGCTGAACAATGGCTTCTGGTTGTTGTAAGCCAATGACAACCGCTATAAGGTTACGATCTTCTTCAGTTAGTTCTTTAAGCTGATAGTGCAGCAAAATATTGCGTCCGCGTACCGCATAATCATCGGGGTCTATTTGTTGAGCAATGCCCTGCAATATCGCAATGGCATGCAACAAATCGCGGATATGAGAATGCAGCCGATGACTGTTAATGGTGATGTCGAACAGCTCGCGCAGTTGACGGCTGATATGCCGCGCTTGGCGCATATCAATATCAAAACTGGCGGCCAACGCCCCAATGCTGATTGGCTGCTCGGTATTAGGTGCGTCATACGGCAAAATAGGCTCTGGTGGACGAGGAGGTTTAGGTGCTAACGCTTCGGTTATAGTGGCCACAGTTGGCTTGGGTGGAATATATTCAGGTAATTCGGGCAAACCGTCAAATAAACTCGGTTCGGCTGTGGGTATCACCGTGCTTGTTGGTTCTGAAGCTGGCAGGGGTGATATAGGGCTGGTTTGTATGCTGGCCGGTGGTGGCTGTGATACTAAAGTTGGCTGGCTTTCTGTAGGCGTTGTAGCACTGGTAGGCCTTGCATTACTCACGTTGCCCAGCATTTCATTGGGCAGCGCACCTGCAAAAAGCATCAAACCCTGTTGTGCATAGCGGTCGCGCCATATTCCTACTTCATGTAACGGGGCTTTTACCGCCGCCGCAATTTGTTCTATATCGCGTCCGGCATCTAAAAGCAAAACAATGCGGGCAGCTTGGCGGTACTCTGCATTTTGCTCGGCCAACCGAACAAGTGCTTTTCGTACTTCTCGATCAAGTGGTGTTGTCATAGATTTCAATGCGTTTGCTTTGTATCATAAAGGATAGATTTCGTTGCATAGACATCTTCAGTTTATCATGCAAACCACAAGGGGTAAAATAGATGGCAAACAATATTAATCATTTAGCAATCGTTGTCCCCAATTTAAATGAGGCCCTGCATTTCTGGCGCGATGCTTTGGGTTTGGCGCTTGCCCGCACCGAATCAAACCCCGATGAAAATGTTAATATCGCTTTTGTTGAAGCAGGTGCAAGCCATATTGAACTGCTAGAACCTACCGATTCTGAAAGCGGCATTGGACGTTATTTAGACAAAAAAGGGGCCGGAATGCACCATGTTTGTATCGAGGTGGATGATATTGAGGCTACCATGCAGCGCCTGCGCGAACATGCAATTGAACTCATTAATGAAACGCCCAAAATGCGCCCCAGCGACAGCGTGCGCTATTGTTTTATTCATCCGCGCAGTACCAATGGTGTTTTAGTGGAATTGTATGAACTTCCCTAAAAATTGCCATTGGCCAGCCGTTGTGGTGGCGCTGTTGTTTAGCGCGATAGTGGTGGCTGGGGGGGCATTTCTGTTAGCGCGAGGTGTTGCCAACCCGCCGCGTGCCAAGCATTTGTTATGGCAAGATACAACCCTAGCGTGGGCCGGGGGGACAGCGCGTCAACCTGTGGGCAGGTGGTATGTCAGCCCTAAACCCCTGTCCACCGATACTTTTTCATTAGAAGTGGTGGGCACACTTTATGCTGATACACCTACCCTAAGCTAAATGCGGATCGCTGGTTGCTGGTGGGCATTAATGGCCATCAATATGTGACAGTTCGTTATTGTAACGATATCAACTTTGATCAGTTATTGACCATGTGTACACCGGCCTATGAACCTACACAACAAATTGCCACTGTTTGGAAGCCCTTTCATCTGATTAAACCTATTAATCAAGCCAATCAACTTCAACTAAGCTTGTTTATGACTCGCCCCGATAGGCTTATTTTGCGTTTTGGCGGCGAGTGGATGTGGGACATTGCTTTTTTGCGGCCACAGGGGCCGTTATATTGGGGTATTTGGTCGGTTGGGGCAGCGGACCCTCTAACATTTGTACAATGGACAGCCATCAGAATTTGGGGCAACATCGAATAGTAGCGCAAAATATACATTCGATTAGAATTAAGGTGCTAACCTTTTCATAAAAAAATATCTTGGGCTGTTATGGAATGCAAGATGGATTAGAGTTAAAAGGTATCCGTGAAGGGGTACTGGTTACAGTTAATTTGGATCAAGATTGGCCTTCTATCGCCAGTGCACTTATCACGCGCATTGATCATCAAGCCAGCTTTTTTAAAGGGGCCACGCTTGTCCTTCAGTTAATTGATCGAGGTGTGCAACGCAACGAGCTAGAACGCCTGATAAGTCTGCTCGCAGAGCGCGATGTGACACTGGTAGGGGTGCTTAGTACCAGTGCAGTTACACAAGGCGCAGCCCGCCAACTTGCGTTGGCTGTAGAGCTAGGCGAGGTGCGTGCCAAAGTTGTTGGCCACAGTATTGCTGATGAAACCGATCCCAACCCTACATCGCCCGAAAAATTGTTCGATGAGGAAACGGCTGGCTCAGAGGCGGTCTTGATTCGGCGCACCCTACGGAGTGGGCGTGTAGTGCGTAACCCCGGCCATGTAATTGTTATTGGCGATGTAAACCCCGGCGCACAGGTGATTGCTGGGGGCGACATTATCGTTTGGGGCAAGGTGCGTGGCATTGTCCATGCAGGCGCAATGGGAAACGAGGATTGTGTGATTTGTGCATTGGATCTGCAACCGACCCAACTTCGCATTGGGTCAATCATCAATGTGTCGCCACCCAACAAAGGCAAGCGCCGTAAATCGCGCCCAGAGATCGCCCGCGTGCACGACGGACATATTGAAGCCGAAGAATGGACGCAGAAATAAAATGCGAGGGGAGCAACGAAATCTATGACTGGTAAAGTAATTACCATCACATCGGGCAAGGGTGGGGTAGGCAAAACCACCACTACCGCCAATCTTGCCATGGCGTTGGCGCGGCTAGATAAGCGAGTTGTTGCCATTGATGCTGATATTGGCTTGCGAAATCTGGACTTGGTGATGGGCCTAGAGAATCGGATTGTGTATGACTTGGTAGATGTTATCGAAGAGCGTTGCTCGTTGCGCCAAGCCATGATCAAGCATAAAGACTATCCGCACCTTTATCTTATTCCAGCATCGCAAAACCGCGATAAAACCGCCGTTAGCCCACAAAATATGAAATCCATTGCGGTGCAATTAAAAGAGTCGCACGACTTTATTTTGATTGATAGCCCTGCGGGTATTGAATGGGGCTTTAAAAACGCACTGGCCCCTGCCGATGAGGTAGTGATTGTCTCTAACCCAGAAGTATCGTCGGTGCGCGATGCAGATCGGATCATCGGCATTATTGAAAACCACGAGACTCCATTAAAAGTGCGCCTAATCGTTAATCGGTTGAAGCCCAACTTGGTTAAGCGCGGCGACATGCTTTCGGTAGAAGATGTAGTAGATATGCTCTCGATTCGCTTAATCGGCATTATTCCTGATGATGAAACCGTTTTAAAAAGTAGCAATATGGGGGTAGCCGCTAGTGGGGCGGTGGGGCAAGCCTACGAAAACATCGCTCGGCGTTTATGTGGCGAAGATATAGAATTTATGGAACTAAACGCAGGGTTTTTGGGGCGCTTCCGTCGCCTGTTTGGTAACAACAGCTAGCATAGTTGATGGAAAAGGAGAGCGGATGCTGGGCGACCACTGGTGGCTAGAAGTATCCAAAAATCAATCATGACAAATTTGATAGATCGCTTTTTCGGTCGATCTCCCCAGCCGAAATCAGCCAAAATTGCCAAAGAGCGCCTGCAATTTGTGTTGGTCACAGACCGTAGCCAACTCTCGCCCGAAAAATTGCGCCAAATGCAGGCCGAAATTTTAGATGTCATTCGCAAATATTATCGTATCAATGAAGAAGCCATTGACATCAAAATAGAGTCACGCGAGCGCGAGAATTTTTTGGTGGCCGATATTCCATTGGCCAAGCAAAACCCACATTCTGATGAAGATGGCGGGCGTATTGGCTTTGTGTTGCACACATCTGCCCAACCCGAAGAACCAGACGATGCGCCAACACCCGCCGCGCCCGACACACAGACAGCGCCAGAGCAAGCCGATGTATCGGAGATCACCAAGCCCGACCCAGACCCGCCGCCTGCATGACAACACAGCCTCTATCTTGACGCTGTGGGCCAAGCACGCTAGGCTACAACACCGATAAGAATCTGTTCGATAAAGTTTTGACAAAGGTAGTTCATGGCCACGTCATCACAATCTCGTTTTTCAACCACGGCCTCGCGTTCTCGTCCAATAACTTTATGGCGCTATTTTGACTTTACCTTGATGGGTGCAACCTTGTTGTTAATCGTCATTGGTATTTTGTTTATTCGTAGTGCCACGCTTGGTGCGGTTGATACCGACTTGATTGGGCGTGTAGACAGCCAAATCACCTTTACATTATTGGGGCTGTTTGTGGTGATTATACTTGCTGCCATAGATTATCGCCTGTTGGGTGTCCTAGAGCCATATATTTATATGTTTCTGATTTTTTCGTTAGGCATGGTGGCGGTGGTTGGCCAAATTGGTGATGCCGGCTCGCAGCGTTGGCTCGATGTCGGTATTCCGGTACAACCATCCGAAATTGGCAAAATGCTCATTATCTTGGCTTTGGGCAACCATTTGGCTAATCGTTATGAAAAACTGGACAAATTTTCAACTGTTGTTGTCGCTTTGATTTATATTTCTCTGCCAGCGACGTTGATTTTCTTGCAGCCCAATTTAGGTAATGTGATTGCATTTAGTGTGATTTGGTTTTCGATGATTTGGGGGGCTGGCCTGCGGCTGAAACATCTGGCCCTTCTGAGTGCTATCGGGCTATTGTTGTTGCCCGTCTTGTGGATCAACATGCAAGAATATCAGCGCGATCGTATTTTGACCTTTATCAACCCTGAAGCCGAAGAAAACTCTGCTTCTCAGTTTAACCGTAACCAAGCCTTGATCAGTATTGGGTCGGGTGGCCTAACAGGTAAAGGGTATACCAATGGCTCGCAGAGCCAAGGGCGTTTTTTGCGGGTGCGTCATACCGACTTCATTTTTAGTGTTATCGCTGAAGAAGCGGGCTTTTTGGGTGCAACTGGGGTGATTTTTTTGATAGGTGTGGTGGTGTGGCGTATATTAGATGTGGCCACCACTGCCCGCGATGAATTAGGTAGCCTCATTTGTTATGGTGTGGCGGGTATTATCTCGTTTCAGACGGTGGTATCTATTGGGATGAACCTGTCTATTTTGCCCGTAACGGGCCTGACACTACCGTTTGTGAGTTCGGGGGGTTCATCCCTGTTAACATTGCTCTTTGGCATTGGTTTGGTGCAAAGCGTTGCTATGCGTAACAAATATGCCGACTTAACTTAACCTAAGGACTAGTCGTGGTTGCGCCGCAACCGACGACGTTGGCGGCGGTTGGTGGGTGAAAGATCGTCGCCTTCGGCAGTCTCTTCCGCGCCTTCCTCATCAGGTGTGCTCTCACCTGTCATGCTTCCACCACCCAACATGCGGTTTTTCATCAACAAAAGCTGTTTTAATAGCTTTTGGCGCTGGTTTTGTGCTTTCACGCCCTCTAGTGCGGTCTCAAAAGTAGCAATAGCAGCTATCATGTTGCCAGCCCGAAACTGCATATCGCCCAATGCCAAAATGGTCTCGCCATAGAGTTCGTTTTCACCAATTTCTTTGAACAAAAGGGCGGCTTCACGGTAAAACGTCTCGGCTTGATCGCGCTCCTCGACTCGTGAATAGACCAGTGCCA
>CAZLPC010000085.1:0-9730 GCA_964561305.1 uncultured Anaerolineae bacterium | reverse complement strand
TGGCCACAATGGCAAACACTGAAATATTGCAGCAGGCACAGCGGCCTTGGCCTTGTGGTCGGCCCGCAATATTTCAGTGTTTGCCATTGTGGCCACGCCATTGCTCTCGCGCCTATTAGAAAATTGGCTACAAGAGCGCCATTGGACTATTCGGCCTACCCAAACCATTTCACCGCGCATGGCCCGTCTAAATGCGATATTGTTGGGCATTATTGTATTGGCGGCGGTGGCTCAGGTGGGTAACACCTTATCTTCGGAAAATGTTGCAGAGCTGCACACCGACTATTTGCCTGTTGGTGCAACAGCATACTTACAAGAAAATCAGCCACCCGGCCCTATGTTTAACGATTACAATTGGGGCGGCTATTTCATTTTTGCCTTACCAGAGTATCCCGTATTTGTAGACGGGCGCACCGATCTTTATGGTGACGTATTTTTAACGGACTATATCCGCGCTATTTTAGGCGCTGAAGAGTGGCGCAGCGTTCTTGATGAACACGCTATCAATTTAGTCGTCATTCAAAAAGCGACTGCGCTGGCAACCCTGTTGCGCGACGCATCTTCTACATGGCAATTGCTGTATGAAGATGATTTGACTGTTATTTTTGGACGAGTAAGCGAACGCGAGTAAATAAACGCGCATGACCCAAAGAGACTATGCACTAATCGGCTTAATTGCTTTGCTGGTGGGCATCGGCTTGTTATTGTTGACGAATGAGCCGGGCTATACCGATGCTTACTATTATTACAATGCAGGGGCGCGTTTTGCGGCAGGCGATGGGTTGACTGATCCTTATTTGTGGACGTATGTTTATCTGCCCGATGAATTACCCCATCCCAGTCATACCTATTGGATGCCGCTTACCTCACTATTGATTGCAGCCAGCATGAGTATGTTGGGGCAAAGTTTTGTGGCGGCCCAAATACCATCGTTGCTAAGTTTGGTGGGGACAGTGTTGCTGACAGCGTGGTTGGGCTTTGCCTTGGGGGGTAAGCGGCGCTATGGTTGGCTGGCGGCGTTAGTGGTGTTAGCTGGTGGCTATTACTTGGCATTTTGGTTGACCACCGATCATTTTGCGTTGTATGCGTTGGTGGGTGCGGGCGCGTTGGCTGCTATGGGCGTGGGGCGGCGCGATGGCGAGTGGCGCTGGTTTGCGCTTTGTGGGGCATTAGTGGGCTTGGCACACCTTACGCGGGCCGATGGCGCTTTGTTAGGGGTGGTAGCAGTAGTCGTGGTGTGGTGGGGCACATCTGCACTTAAGCGACGTGAGCGTTGGCTGGCTAGTTTGGCACTGGCCAGTAGCTATGTCGTGACCATGCTACCGTGGGGTATCCGTAATTTAAATTCGATTGGTACACCCTTACCATCAGGTGGCGCGGGTACGGCTTTTTTGCGTGACTATAATGAGTTGTTTGCTTATCCCGTCGAGTGGTCGGCGGCGAATTTTTTTGACTGGGGCTTGGCTAACATTTTAGAATCACGGGCCGAGGCGGCAGGCATTAATTTTTTGACGTGGTTTGCGGTGCAGGGCATGGTGGTTTTGGGGCCATTGGCGTTGTGGGCGTGGTGGCGGGCGCGGCATAATCCGCTTTTATTGGGGTTTGGGCTATATGCAGTGCTATTGCATTTGGCGATGACCATCATTTTTCCCTTTCCGGGCTATCGGGGTGGATTATTGCATTCATCGGTGGCGCTGTTTCCGTTTTGGATGGTTTTGGCGGTGCTAGGGCTAGATACGGGTATTGCTGCTTTGGCCAAAATGCGAAAATGGCCGGTTGCTCAAGCACAGACGGTCTTTGGCGTGGCCATGATCTTTTTGGCAGTGGGGGTTGGTATATTTTTCAGCCGTATTCAGGCCGCGCAAAGTGAAAGCGGCACACCAGCCTACATTCGCCTATCCCGTGACTATCTGCCAGCCGAAGCTGTGTTGATGGTGAATTCGCCGCCGACATGGTACTACTTCACGGGCTATGGTGGTGTGACCTTGCCCGATGCACCCCTAGAACGCCTGCCAGAAATTGCGCAACGCTATTGTATTAGCCACTTGGTGCTAGACATCAACCTCACCGATAGCTTTAAGCCTATGTTCGAGGGCAAGGCCATGCCGCCCGACTTTTTAGAAGAAATTGTTCATATTGATCGAGGGACAGCAACGGTTGAAGATGACATCCGAATCTATCGTTTTACAACAACGTGTTCGACCCATAACTGACGCTATTTTGCTGATAATATCAGCACTGGGTGTATTGCTATTTGTTGCTTTTGCTGCCAGCATGGATGCGGTCGGTTTTCCGCTCGACGACTCGTGGATACACCAAACCTATGCCCGTAATTTGGGTGTATATGGCGAGTGGGCGTTTTTGCGCGGCGAGGCCTCGGCTGCCTCGACCGCACCACTCTATACCGCACTGTTAGCCATTGGCCATGCGCTTGGCTTATCGCCATATCTATGGGCCCACAGCTTGGGTATTTTGGCGTTGTTTGGAGGAGCAGCCATTGGTGCACGTTTGGCCAAACGATTGTTCCCTGATACACCCTATGTTGGGCTTGGCACGGGCCTCATTATCGCCACTAGTTGGCATCTGATCTGGGCGGCGGCCAGTGGCATGGAAACCATGCTGTTTATGACGCTTAGTCTAGCCGTTATTGCCTATACATGGCACGAAATGAACCCGATTAAACATCCACATTTGCAAAACCGATTGCTGGGGCGCGGCGCATGGGTTGGCTTTTTGGGGGCGTTGTTGTATCTATCGCGCCCCGAAGGGATTGGCTTGGTGGGTTTGGCTGGTTTGTTGGTGATGCTTAGTGGAGTGCATGAAGATCGCCGCCATTATTTTTGGTGGGCCGGCGGTGTAATTTTGGGCTTTTTGCTAGTGGCAATCCCTTTTTCTGCCTTGAACTATGCAGTTACTGAGCGCATTTTGCCGACGACGGCCAGCGCCAAAATGGCCGAGCAAGCCCCATTGCGTGATGATTTTGTTGGCGTGCGTTATCTTAAAATGTTGGTTCCTATGATTGCAGGCGCACAATTGTTGTGGTCGCCAGCAATTGTGATTGGGGCGGGGTTGGTGTGGCGACGCTTTCTGCCGCGGCAACGCTGGTTGCTGATGCTGCCGCTGATATGGGCGTTTGCTCGTTTAACGTTGTTTGTGTGGCGTTTACCGGCCCCTTATCAACATGGGCGCTATGTAATGCCGATTTTGCCGCCGCTATTATTGTTTGCCTATGGCGGCATGTATTGGTTAGTAGATGTGGCCAAAGGCCAGATGTTGCCACGTATTTTAAGCCGCACCTTGGCCCTTAGTGCAGTGGTGGCAATAGTTGGCTTTTTGTATATTGGCGGTACGGTGGGCTATGGGCGCGATGTCCGTATTATCAACACTGAAATGGTACAAACAGCTAAATGGGTGCGCGATAATGTGCCAGAAGACGAGCTCTTGGTGGTACACGACATTGGTGCAGTGGGCTATTTTGCGCCACGACCAATCCTCGATTTGGCAGGTTTAGTCAGCCCAGAAATAGTGCCCATTATTCTAGATCCAACAGCTCTGATGAATTTAATGTGCGAGCGTAATGCAAAGTGGCTAATGGTGCTGCCAGAACAACGCCCCACTACAGCCGACGATCTGCGCCTAGAAGAAGTTTATAGCACTAATGCGCCATATATTGTAGAGGCAGGTGGCGCAGGTAATATGACCGTTTATCGCCTGCGCTTTGCCGACGACTGCCAAGCACCCTAGTGGTGTTTAGGGTGCTGTTTCGCTTTCTTCATCTGCTGGAGTTGCAAGCGGCGCAAGTGTTGGCAACGTATTAGAGAGATCGGTAGGGACAGGCGGCGCTGTCCGTGAAATATTTGGCACTTGGAATGAGATTAAGAATGCTTCATCGCGGATAACAATGGGGATGGCGCGTTCATCCAATATAATATTCCATAAATAAACTGCAATATTCGGATCGCTAACCCATTGTGGGCTACCACTGCGGGCGACATCACTAAGGCTAAAGGGAATGCGGCGCGGCCATTCAAGATAAGTGGCTTGGCGATCATAACTATCTAGTGGGTAGGCACGTAACCACCCCCCATTAAATGGCAACACCAAAGCCCGTTGTGGGCTAAGATTGCGGCACTCGTCTAGCAAACCCGCAAAGCCATCAAGTGGCCAGTCGCCATAACGCTCAATGGTACGTGGTTGGGCATACAGGTTTAACGAAATGCTCTCAACGCGATTGAGATCGCTGTTGCTGATGATGTCGTCTTCCCAGCTATAAAACCCGCGCCCAATCACTTGCTCTACAAATGTCCGAATGTCGCTGTCATTAACGCGCGACTCTAGCACTTCAATATTGTTGTCTGTCGGATTCGTAAACACCAGCCGCCCATCACCATAAATGGTACACAAGGGGATGCTGTTGGCGATCATCGCTTCGGGTAGGGTTTCATCAATTACATCCACCCGAAACAACACAAAATTAGTGGCGCGATCCCATTCAAAAAGCCTTCGTTGCGAATCGTTGGTGGTGTTCTCATTATTATCGCCACCGCCACCACAAGCCCCAAGAACAATGGTGAGGAATAGCAGTATAAGCCAACTTATTTTTTTCATAGACGCTTGTTCTCTCGTATGTATATTGATCGCTGTCTCGCATTGTAGCGTTTAGTGGATAGATGGCCAATTCAAAACAGGTGGCCCAACCGATCTGGGCCACCTGTTTTTGTGTACAAAAGTTGTTGCGGTTTGTTAGCTTATCTAGTCAACTATCACTGCATAGGCAATATCATCTAGTACGAAGATAACGGCATCGCCAAGGGCATAGAACTGGGCCACGCGCTCATCGGCATCTAACAGCGCGAAGTATTCATCGCTCAGAAATTCAATTTCGATGGGGGACATTTCGTCGGGGTTATAGGTGGTGTCTAGCCAAACCCCATTACGAAAGATGAAGGTGCGGTCTTCAACTGTTCTAAGGGGTTCATAGAAAGCTTGGCTGGGTACACTGGCATCATCTGTATCTGATGGGGATGATGGAGGTACAGCACCAAAGGAGACAGTGGGCGCTGCGACAACATTGGCATCTTGCAATTCTGTTGTCTGCACAGAGCGATCTACCGCACCCGAACCAACGGATTCGCCATCAAAAGCATCGGCGGCAAACTCAGTGGCTTCATTGGCCCGTTCGCGTCCGCTTTGGCTTAAAATATCATCTTCAGTAATGAGGAATGAGGTGTAGGGCGTGATGATGCCATAGCGAATGCTAAGGCGCACAATGCTGTCTACTAATTCGGAGTTTTCGCCATTAAGACGGATAGCGTTTAGCATTTCGCCGATGCGACGGGTGGCCCATAAACGTGGAATTAACACTTCGCCGCCCGCATTTGCCCGAAACGATAGACCTTCATAGACAAAGGTTTGGCGCTGATTATCCACTTCACCACTAAGTCGCAAGCTAGCATTGCTTGTCTCATTGCGATAGCGCCCAACAATCACCAACTGTGACCCCACAAACAAATCAGTCAAGTTGGCGGGTTGTAAGTCATAGACAGTGATACCCTCGAAGTCTAGTTCAAGGTTGGTCAATACAGGGGTGCTAATCTTGTTATAGAGGTTGGCTACTTCTTCATCAACAGGTTGGCCGGGACGCACATAGCTGGATGTGCCACTATAACCGATGCTAATTTGATCGAGCAAGAAGGTGTCTACATCATCGCCCACACCAAAGGTGAAAATGCGCGTGTTAGAAGCAGCATAATCTTCGATATTCTCTAAAATATCGGCGCTATTGGTTACACCTTCAGTAGGAATACCATCGGTAAGGAACAAAATCACGCTTTGGCGCTCTCGATCTACATTTTCGAGAGCTGTTTGCAAGGCGGCATCAATGTTTGTGCCACCGGCTGCTTCTAGGGTATCTAAGAAGGATTTGGCATCGTCTATTTCGCTAATGGGTTGCATGTTATTGGCATACGTTCGTACCCCTGTGCTAAACACCACGATATTAAAGCGGTCATTGGCATTTAGATTGTTGAGGACAAACTGGGCAGCTTTGATTGCTTGTGTCCATTTTTCGCCATACATCGAACCCGATTGATCCAATACAATGGTCACATCTTTGGCAATCACACGATCTTCGTCAATTTCGACAGGTGGTGATACCAATAAGGTGAAAAAGCCGTCTTCGCCAGCACTTTCGCGGTAGGTCAGCAAATTAAGGTTAACCTCATCGCTGGCAATCCCATAATAGAGGGTGAATTCATTGGCTTCTAGGGTATTGCTGGTCTCGAAACCAGCTACAAAACTGTCGTCGCCATCCCGATCTATGCTGATACGATGACTGGGTGAATAAATGTTGCTGATTGGATCGTTGGAATCTACTTCCACGCGGATGCTCAGTTGGCCCACAGGCAACACTGAGAGGTGGCGGGTGCGGACAGGGTATACATATTGAATGAGGCCGTTTTCAACCGTTAACAGTTGATTATATTCAATTTCAAGCGTGCGTTTTTCGCCAGCTGGTATTGGGAACACGCTGGCCTGAATGGCGTTTGTGCCCACATATTCTAGCAACGCTGGGTCGCGCAGTTGGCGCACAATTTCGTCATAAATACGGCGGGCTTCATCGCGTTCCAAAATTTGGCCTTCAATCGGTACACCGTCAATAATCATGATCAAGTCAGAGATGGTGACACCTTGGGGTAAGGGGAAAACATACGTGCCTTCGGCTTGGGTGTTGCCTTCATTCACAAAAACTTGCTGAATGCGCGTGCGGGCAACTTGATCGCGGATAACGACATCCACCCGATGTGATTCGATATAGACGTTTTGGCGGAATCCAGTGTCTTGTTGTGGCCCGACGGTAGGGCCAGCCACTGGATTGGCCGCTAAACTAAGGGATGCACTGAGCAATAGAATGCCCAGTGCTAAAAAACTGATGATTGATTTAAACATGATTTTATCTCCTGACATAAATAGTCGAGCAATTGCCATAGCGTTTTTCTATGGGCGAGACGTTCGAGAGTTGTTAAAAGTTCCCATTCAGGCGAAAATTGTGGCTAAACTATTGAGCGAGAGGAACAACTATCATGAACAATATGCAAAAAGACATTCACCATCTCGCAACTGTTATTGGGGCGCGCCCACCTTTATCACAAGAAGCCGATAGGGCCGCCGACTATGTGCAAGAACGTTTGGATGGTTTGGGCATTGAGACATGGCGCGAGCCATTTTTTAGCCCAGCCAGTGCATGGCAGCAGCTTCAGCCACAATTGGCGCTAACCCTAGTTGGGCTGGCGATTAGCACACGCCGTAAGGCATGGGTGCGCCAATTGGGTGTACCATTGGTGGGGCTGGCAGCATGGGGCGGCAAGCAAACCCTAGATGGACAAGCTGCATGGTGGGAGCTAGTTGTGCCCCAACGCCGTACCGAAAACGTGCTAGGACGCATTCCATCCAGTGCCGAAACACGCCAGCGTGTCGTACTGATTGCCCATGTAGATACCGACCGTATTCGCTTTTCGGCCCAACCGATTGTGCGTCAATGGCTGGGCGAGCCAACGCGGGTCTTGCAACGCTTGATGCTGTGGGGCGCAACTTTGCCCATTAGCAGGGCTTGGCTGGGATTGCGCCATATGATCCGTATGGCGACCGTTAGCCTCAGTGTATTGATGGCGCTAGACGATCAATCTGATCATAGCGATGGCGCAAACGATAATGCATCGGGTGTGGCGGTGTTGTTGGCGTTGGCCGAACAATTGGTGGCCAATCCGTTGACCCATACTGAGGTGATAATTGCCTTCACAAACAGCGATACCGTTAATGGACGCGGCACAGCCGAGCTAGCGGCGGGTCACTTAAACGACTGGCAGGCTGCCCATTGGATAGTGCTGGATAGTGTGGGCGCGGGCGAGTTGTGTTGGGTGAAAGATAATGCGCTTGCTCAACCCGATTTTACAATTTTGCATGATTTGCAAGCAGCCGCCCACGAGAACCGCGCCGACGGTATAATGGGCCGCACCCTAAATGTACTCAATCCTGCCCGTCCACTGTTGGTTCATCATCTTAATGCTGTTGCGATTATGGGCTATGGCCGTGCCGATGATGTGCCAGTGGGGTGGCGTTTGGCAGATGACTCGCCGTCTATTATTGATGATGGTACGCTCCAAAAAACCCAACGATTGGTTAATACTGTTTTGCAATCTATCGAGAAAGCCGCTATATGATTGAAGTAAAAGGCTTGGTCAAGCGCTTTGGGGACTTTACGGCCCTAGATGACATCTCGTTTAAAGCCGATGATGGCGAGATTTTAGGGTTTTTGGGGCCCAATGGCGCAGGTAAAACAACCACCATGCGAATTTTGACGGGCTATATGCCGCCAACCGATGGCAAGGCCAGCATTGCTGGCTTTGATGTGTTCGAGCAGTCGCTACAAGTGCGCCAAAAAATTGGCTATCTGCCCGAAATTATTCGCTTATATCCTGATATGACAGTGCGTGGCTATATTGAGTTTGTGGCCGAAATGCGCGGCCTCAAAAATCGTCGTCAGCGTGCGGCTGATGTGTTGGCGATGGTCGGGATGGAGCATCGGGCCAAAAGTTTGGTCCGCACAATCTCGAAAGGGATGCGTCAACGGGTGGGCTTGGCCCAAGCCTTGGTGCATGATCCAAGTGTATTGATTTTGGACGAGCCGACCATTGGCCTTGACCCGCAACAAGTGGCCGAACTGCGGACGATTATTCAGCAGCTTGGCCAGCAACACACCATTATGTTTAGCACACACATTTTAACCGAAGCCGAGCAGGTGTGTGATCGTGTGGTGATCATTAACAAAGGCCGCATTATGGCCGAAGGCCGCCCCAGTGACTTGCGCGACAAAGTTCAAAACAACACACGGGTATTTGTGCGTGTACAAGGGCGCATTGATGAGAAAAACTTGCTAAAGACACTCAATAGTATTAAAGGTGTCGAAAAAAGTGAGCCTTATCAAGGCGGTTTTGTAGTGGTGGGCAAAACCAATACCGAGATTCGTCCGGCAGTGGCCCAAACCATTATCAATCAAGGCCTAGAGCTACTTGAGATTCGGCCACTTGCCGTAACCTTAGAAGAAATCTTTTTGGAATATACCCGCTAATGAGAAACGTTTGGACAATCTTCAAGCGCGAAATTCGGCAATATTTTGTGTCGCCAATTGCCTATTTGGTGGCGTTTGCGGTGTTGGTATTGTTGGGCCTTAGCTTCAATACCGATCTCGACTATCGGGTTGCTAATCAGGTGCGCCCCGACGCAACAATTGTACTCAGCAACTTTGCCTTCTTGATGGTATTCTTTGCACCACTGCTAACCATGCGGTTATTTGCCGAAGAAGCCCGCGAAGGCACATTAGAGTTGTTGATGACCATGCCCAACCGCGATGTAGACCTTGTGATGGGTAAGTTTTTAGGGGCTTGGGCCTTCTATATTGTGCTGTTGATATTGACCTTTGCCTTCCAAGCCGCCTTGCTTTCAATTACCAATTTTGGCCCCACTGGCTTCCCTTTGCGCTCACGTGTAGATATTGGCCAAATTATCGCCAGCTATATCGGCATTTTCTTATATGGTGGCGCGACTATTTCTATCGGGTTGATGTTTTCGGCCATTACCGAAAATCAAATTATCGCCGCGTTTTTGAGCATGGCGGCATTATTGATGTTATGGGTGGGCGATATTGCTGGGCTTGTACCGGCTTCTATCATCA
>CAZLPC010000084.1:0-9736 GCA_964561305.1 uncultured Anaerolineae bacterium | reverse complement strand
CAATGGGACGAAACCAAAGCCGCTTTGAAGTCTTGGCGGGGCAAAGCAGCACGGGCAACCTTGCGCGGTAAGCTAAACGCCATTCGTCATGCGCCCAAAATGTTAGGCAAGCGCCGCCAAACCCAGCACAATTGGCAAGTGTCATTAGACTATATTGCGTCTATTTTGACACCAGCCGAGAAAAATTTGTAGTAATTAATTTGTACCCTAAGCACTCCCCCACGAGGAGCATTGCGTGAGCGAAAAACCGTCTCTTTCGATTGTCATCCCTGCCTATAATGAGGCCGAAGAAGACCGCCTGCCCAGCAGCCTACGGCAAATCGTGGCATTTGTGGGAGAGCAAGACTTCCCAATTGAAGTGATCATCGTCAACAATAACAGCACCGACAACACCCAACAGATTATTGATGATGCTGCGGCCCACTATGCCTATGTTGTGCCGATGTTTGAGAAAACACAAGGCAAGGGGGCTGCTGTTAAAACAGGTATGTTGGCCGCCCAAAACGACTATGTATTTATTTGCGATGCCGATCTCTCGATGCCAATTGAGCAGGTGTTAAAATTTTTGCCACCTCATATCGAGCCGTATGATGTGGCCATTGCCAGCCGCGAAGGGGCAGGAGCCGAGCGCATCGGAGAGCCTGAATTTCGGCATATTATCGGGCGTGTGTTTAACTTTATTGTGCAAATTTTTGCGGTGCGCGGCTTTCCAGATACCCAATGTGGCTTTAAGAGTTTTCGGCGCGACATTGTGCAAGCCTTGGTTCCTTTGCAAACCAACATGGGCTGGACATTTGATGTAGAGTTGCTGCATATTGCCCAAAAGCGGAACTATCACATTGTTTCTGTGCCGATCACATGGTATTACAAAGCACACTCAAAAATTAAGCCCTTCAGCGACAGCTTTAAAATGTTGCGCGATGTAATCCGCATTCGGCTTCAAAGTATGCGCGGGCTATATGACTAGACAAATTCTAAGGTAGAGGTGGTGGCGTGGCGAAAGTCGCTATAAAAGCCGCGCCGATGCTCGCTAACCAGCTTGGCCAGTTGATACATGGCCTCGTGGGTCATCGTGTCCATTTCATCACGCGGGATGCGCGTGCGGCCATCGGTCTTAAAGCGAAATGCCGGCCCAAAACGCACCTCAACCCGTGTGCGTTTAAAACGCTTGAGATTGCCTACTACTAAATCAGTGTGTTCTAAGCCAATGGGGACAATGGTGGCATTGGTTTTGATGGCGACATAGGTAAAACCTGCCTTCGCCGCAATCATTTGTTTTTGGCGTGTACCTTCGGGGGCAATTAAGACACAATGCCCCGCTTTCAACAAATCCACAGTGTCTTGCAAGGCCTTACGATCTATTTGATCACGATGAACCGGATAAGCCCCCCATAATCGCGCCAACTGGCCAATGACCGGGATCTTAAAGTTTTCGACCTTCGACATCGGGATAACCCAACGCTGTTTGACCACACCAACCACCACCACCGGGTCTACAAAGCCAATGTGGTTCATTACCAACAGCGTTGGGCCAGTGGCAGGAATATTCTCGAAGCCAGTCACTGTTGGCTTGATAATCAGCCGAAAACCAATCGGTCGCAGCAAACCATCGCGGATCATGCGGCGTGGCAGCGTATAGCGCCCCTGCCGCGCCACAATAATAGGTGTGGGGTTAGTCTTTGTCATGGCCGGGGGTACGTTTGAGTGGTTTGCCACGACGGCTCTGCTTCTTCACCGACTCATACAACACCTCAACCTCACGATGACTGAGTTCACGATATTTGCCCGGCGGCAAATCGCCTAAGGCCAAGGGGCCAATGTGGGTACGGATCAGACGCTCGACGCGCATCCCCAATTGTTCCGCCGTTTCACGGATTTGGCGCTTATGGCCTTCGCGCAAAATAACGCGCACCACTGCTCCCCGTCGCCCTTGCTCAATTAATTTTACAGAACAGGGTGCAGTACGAAAATTATCAGAGAGTATAATACCCCCGCTGCGCCAACGGTTCAGCTTTACTTCGTTTACATCGCCAGAGAGCGTGACTTTATAGGTTTTGGTATGGCCATAACGCGGATGCGTGAGCAAATTCGTCAGTTCGCCATCATTGGTCATCAATACCAAGCCCTCGCTATTGAGATCGAGCCGCCCCACCGGATAAGTCCGAATGGTATCGGGCACAAGATCGGCCACAATTTGGATGCCGGGCAATTCTTCTTGCTCTTTTAGCGATGACAACACGCCGCGTGGCTTATGGACAAGGTAATAGCGCAGGCCTTCAGCTTTGGGCAATGTTTTGCCATCTACCTTAACAGTATCGGTGGTAAGGTCGGCTTTATCGCCAAGACCAGCCACACGCCCATTAATGGTTACACGCCCCTCACTAATTATTTCTTCTGCACCCCGCCGCGAGGCCAACCCCGCACGGGCAATCAATTTCTGAATACGTTCTTCTGTCATGGTATTTCTATTGGTATCTTTCAGGTATCTACTCTTGATTCACAGTTATACGATAAAATCCGGCGGTGGCATCGGCGAAACCAGCCGCCACCACTACAATCTGCTCGCCCGCTTGCATTGAAACCGTTGCACGCGGGTCAAACCCACCAGCGCTGTCATCATCTTCGGCCAACACCACGCCCGATAAATCCAGCAAATAGAGATAGGGATCATAATTTTCGGCAGCATCCAGCTTGTTAAGCGTGAAGCTATAGGTTGCGGCTGTGGGCGCAATAAACAACCGTGCGTGGCGTGTGCCCACTGTCAGCAGGCTCTCAACGGGCTGGCCCACCGCTACTGTACCAATAATCGGTAGGTTAAGGCGTTGGGGAGGGCTTGCCAGCGTCTCAACGGTTAGTTGATAGGGCTGTAGGTCCGGCCCCCGATACTCAATCAGCAGTAAATAATCAGTTGGCACTGGCACAAGGTCGGTCATCACACCGCCACTGGCTTCGGCCATCAGTTCCCACACAGTATTATATATCTGCACCCGAAAATCTTGCAGCAGCCCGGTGCCACCGTTGCCTGCCAACACATCAGCAATCAGTAACTGATTGGCTGGTACAGTGATGGTATAGAGAGCATAGCGTTGGGTAGGGTTTTCGAGACTGTCAATGATAATCGCTTGGGCGTTAGCATCAAGTGTCAAATGTGACGAGGGCGTACCACTGGGTGAAAAATAGCGCCGCCCGTCGTATAACATTATATCATACCAGCCGCCAATACTGGCATTATATTCGCGTAGGCGCACTGTATAAGTGCCATCTTGCGTTAAACGATAATCTACAATAGCCGGATTACGTCCAAAGCCGCCATCATCGTTGATAATGCCGCCGCCCGATGGTGGCACAAGCTCGAAAATGAGATCGAAGCCGTCTGGCACACCCATCGCCATCGCTCCAAGGCTAATCACTTGGCCGCTGGCTCCTTCAAACGTCCACTCTACTTGCACATTAGGCAGCAAACGGGCATGTTGGGTCTGGTTCGGTTGTAAAACACCCCCTGCGGGCAGCGCATTCACGTTCAATAATTCAAGTGTATAAGGGCCGGTGGCGTTAAGCGTATAGGCTGCTGCGATCAGAAAATAAACGCCATCAGCAGGCAGCTGTACATTGGCAATAGCTGCATCTTTATTGCGTCCATTGTCGTCATTATCAGCCAAAATAACGCCGTTGCTATCCATCAGTTCTAAATAGGCATCAAACGCCGTAGAAGATAACAGCGCCGTTACCACATCGTCGGCTGCACCCGTAAAGGCATAATAGTGGGCTTCGCTTGCCAACGCACCTTCTATAATTTGCCCATAAGCAATGGCTTGGCGCTCGTTTTCGGGCGGAATATAGCCCGCACCAGCTTCTACCGACAACAGATACTCACCGATGCCTTCGTCTCGATAAGAGCGTGCCACAACCCGATACAAGCCATCGAAGGGTAACGTGATGTTATAGAATGCGGCGTTGCGCCCGCGCCCACTATCATCGTCGGTCAAAAATGGTGTTCGATAATCAAGTGGGCTATATAGCTCTAAAAAGGGGTCAAAATCGCTAGAGCGCAACCGAATCGTCACTGGCTGCTCGGCCCGCCCCACAAATTCATAAATCGCCCAACGCCCCACCCGCAAAGAACCCGTGTGGGTCTCGCCGATGCCAATCGAGATTGGAGCTTGGGGCGCAGATGGAATAAAGGTTGGCACAGAATCGCCCTCTGGGGTGGGTGTAGATGGTACAAATGTGCTAGGGGGGCCTTGGGCCACCGAGACCGCACCGCCCGCCACCAACATCGCTAACATAACACCAATCACCAAAACCAAGCCGCGTACAGGGTTCATTATTCAATGCTCCAATGCAGCGAGAAGTCGCCACCACTCTCTTGAAACCCATAAATTCGCAGCACATATATACCGTCTTCGTCGGCTACTAGGGTCAGGCGCGGATTAATATCATACGACGTTTCATAGCCCACATCATCTACCCGTGCAATCAAAAAACCAGTCGGCGTAAAAACATCCAAAATAGCGTCAAAGCCCCAATAGCCTTGAATGTAGACATTCATTTGTTGCCCTTCGGCTAGGGTAAGACGGCGCTCGGCATAGCCACCTGTAATTAGCGTAATATATTCTGAGCCACGTAGCGCATCAATAGAGCGCACTTGTATTAGTGGAATGTCGGGCGTGGCTTGCTGATCAGATAGTGGCGTTGGGCTAGGAACAAGGGGCGTTGGGGTTGGTAAACGGCTATGTACCCGCCGAACCATGATCGTAGGCCGCGACATGAATGCGATATTGCCCTGAAATGGGGGCCGTAATGCCCGTTAAGAAGGCGTTTTTCTCACCACCGCCATCATCATCAAAGCCCAAGGTTTCACCACCGGGCCCCACCAGTTCCACCATTGGATCAATTGGTAATTCACCCCAGTCCTCAACGGCAATCGTAACACTTTCGCCGGCCTCTAGCTCAATTAACCAGATATCGCGCACACCCAACGTTTCTAGGGTGGCGATAATGGGGCGATTGTGAAGCGCCAAGCCGCGTTCGACATCGCGCAAGATAAAATCTGCCCCCACCGCCACCTGATAAGCCCCTACACCTGTTGGGTTTTGGTTGCGCCCAATCAGTTCATAAATACCTGTGGTCGGCAGTTGAAAATGAATAACAAGCGCGTTGCGTGTGCCATAATAGCCATCGCTTTGGGCAATAACGCTACCATCGGGGGCCCGCAATTCAATGGATGGATCGACACCAGAATCATTGGGTGCATTCATGCCAAATGTGATGTATTCGTCGGCATAGCCCAAAAAGATAAAGCGCACTTCTTCATCCGGTTGTGTCATTACGCCATCATAGGCTTGGCCCACCACCAGTTGCAAGGCAGGGCTTTGTGGCTCTGTGGTGGGGGTAGGAAAGCTGATATTGAGCACGGTGGTTGCTCCGCCCGGCACAGTCGCGCCTTGGGCAACCATCACCGACAAGTTAAATGTCACACGCTCCTGCGAATCGGTAAAAGCTGCCAACAACAATAAGCGATAAGTGCCCCCTTCTAAGTATAGTTGCGGAATGGTAGCCACACCTGAGGCATCGGTGGTAATGTTGACCACAATATTGCCGATGTTATTAAACAACTGCATCGTAATGGGTGCAGTGCCCGCTGTGCGGGCGACTGTCAACGAGACGTTTGTAGCCGGCGGCGCATTTAGCGTCCAGTCTTGACGCGGCAATGTGCCATCTAGTGTACCCACAACCACTTGATTAAAATTTAGCATACCATTATCTTGAGCTTCGGCAGATTTTAAGGCCCACCAAATAGCCCATGCAAAAGATGTCAGCAATAAAAACAGCGCCAAAAATATACGTTTTAGTCGCATCTCGGATAGTTCTCCAAAGACCAATCGGCAGTATAAAACGCCAAATACTCGTTTAAATGACTACGCCAATAGGCATTATCATGTGTTCCTGTAGGATAGATCGTCACTGTGGCTGGAATATTGCGCTGGGCCAACAATGGCTCCATCAAATCCACATTATAGGCCCACCAATCGCGCATCCCCCGATCTATCCACAAGCGTGGCAAGTTGTCTGATGGGTTTAACCCCTGAACAACCGTTAGGGGGTTGTGGCTATTAGGAATATAGGCACTATAATAAAAAACAGGGCTGTGTCCACCAATCGCCACAAAACGGGTGGGGTGTCGGAAGCCGATGGTGTAAGCCCAAAAGCCACCCCGCGAAATGCCGCCAATAGCACGCCCCTCACCACTGGTTTGTAAACAATAGCGTTCTTCGACCAGTGGCAAAAGTTCATTCAATAGCAGGCTTTCATAGCTATAGCTAGCCTCAAACGTATCAAGGTTAGCCAGTTCGCCACCATCGGGCAACACCAACGCCACGGGCGGCACACGATTGAGCGCCACACCTACCGTGATAGCCTCGTCCATGCCCAATTGATCCCATAGCGTATGGGTTGTATCAGAACCGTGCAACAACAAAATATAGGGATAACGGCGGGTCTCGTCATAACACGGCGGCAAATAAACCCGATAGGTACGACGCTGATAGGTCATGGCGCTCTCCCATGTGTCGGTGATAATTGTCGGGGCCAGATCGTTGCACCCGGCGGGCAATACAGACTCGGCCACTGTCAGTTGATACGCGCCCACTGTCTCATTACCAGTCACCACCACTGCATAAAGGCCGTCACGGGGTAAGACAATCCCCAGCAAAGCCGCATCTGTGCCGATGCCACCGCCTTCTGCCGAAAAAATGGGCATATTCGTCGGATCAAGCAGCGTTAGCACAGTATCAAGCGTGGTGCTGTGGTCACGCTCGGCTACAATTGAAATCACTTGACCTGTTTGGCCTCTAAATGTCCATGTATCGCGCTCATTGGCCGTCAAATCTCCACGTACCGATAGGCCAAAAGTAATCACCCCACCCCCATCGGCAAAAATCAATGGTGGCCTATCCACAGACAGCCCCCACACTAACGCTAGAAGCAAGACGGCAAGTCGGCAGGATCGGTGGGCCATGGTTCGCTGTAAAACCTCAGATAATTTTGCACTTGTGATGACCAATAAGCATTGTCGTGATCACCTGTCGGACTAACTTCGACAACGGCAGGTATGGCACGGCTAGACAAAATACCAGCAAAACGATTAAGATTGGGGGTGGCGTTATCGGCACGAGCAACATCAAGATAGATTCGCAACGGCAACGGAATTGTGACAATATTGGCCAAATCAAGCGGGTTGTATTCGGGTGGTGCGTTGTCGTCAAAAAATGATGGGCTATGACCCCCAACACTGACGAATAAGCCCGGATTGCGTAGAGCGATACTGATAGACCAAAATCCGCCCCGTGAGATACCCCCAATCGCCCGCCCGTCGGGTTCATCCCATACACAAAACGACTGCTCGATGATCGGTATCAGTTCTGTCAGAATCACCAATTCCCACAAGGGGCCATTATCATAGCCGTTCAGTTCTTGCAACACATCTCCCTCTGGCATAATAAGTACCATTGGGGCAATAGCCGAATCATCTGTTTGCAAAGCTGCCTCTAGGGCCCCAATAACCCCCACTTCTTCAGCCCATTGGGTATAGTTATAGCCAGAACCATGCAGCAAAATCAGATAGGGATAGCGGCGGCCCGTCTCATAGAAGCAAGGTGGCAAATAAATACGGTAGCGCACCGGCTCCCCTCCAATAACACTGTCGAAGGCGCTGTCAAAGCTAATGCCTTCGGTGGCGGTACACGGTGGCAACGTTGGGCCAACTGCAACAGCTACTGAAGATGAAGCCGCTATGTCTGTCGTAGGAGCTGCTGTTGAAATAGGAGCCAAAAAAGTCTCGGTGGGGCTAGGCATTGGACTGGGGGTGATGGGGGTGGGTAAGGGTGTACTAAGCAAAGGTGTAGGCGAAACCACCAACACCGCCGTGGGCGTATTGGTGATTACAACAATGGCTTGAGAGTTGGCAGGCGGGGCCAAAGGCTCGCAAGCCGCCGCAAACAATACCCCACTAATCGCTAATACCGCTATCGAATGACGTATCAATAATTTCATCGTCAAATTGCAAAGCGCCCTAGCGCCACACTCCACTCAAATCAAGCCCAATGATGCCCGGCATTTCACCAATGCGAGCAACAGCTTCTTGCACCTCTGGGCTGTGTGAATCCAGCCGCCCCATCAATGCTACCACCCCATGCTGCACGCGCACCCGCAGACCTCTGGGCAATACAGCGCCAATGGCCAACCGTAGGCGTTCATCGTCATACAGCTCTCGATCATCTACGGCGGCTACACCCTCTAGGCGGGTCAGATTATCTACAAACAAATCATAACCAATTGGCGAAGCCAAATGACCTTTAACGATGACGACACCATTTTGAACAGCATAGCTAAAATGTTCACGCGAAAACACCACACTAAAACTGTCACGCACCAAGCTATGTATGTCGGCGGCAATCTCTGCATCGCTGCGGAGGGAGGTTATAGGGGTTGTCATCTAAAAAATCCTCTCAATTGAATCAATCAATTTTTGTCATCATATCCCCATTGTTCCGCAAAAAGCAGAGATTTGCAATTTGTCTATTTGATCGTATAATCCCACTTTATACCCACCGTTTATTTCCCTGCGAAGGCCTGTATGTCAGTCGTTGACGACATCAAAGCACGTCTCGATATTGTGAGCGTGGTTGGTCATTATGTACCATCATTAAAAAAGGCAGGACGAAGCTATAAAGCCCTCTGCCCGTTTCATGCTGAGAAAACACCGTCCTTTGTCGTAGACCCCTTGCGCCAAACGTGGCGCTGCTTTGGCAGTTGCAATGAAGGCGGCGATATTTTTTCTTTTATCATGAAAATTGAGGGTTATGATTTCCGCGAGGCCCTACGGGTTTTGGCCCAGCAAGCCGGTGTCATCCTAGAAGAACAAACCCCAGAATCAAAAGCCTACCACGATCACCTAGAGCATTTGCATTTGCTTTTGGATGAAGCTGCACGGCTATACCATACCTATTTGTTTGAAGCACCCAACGCCGAACCAGTGCGCTATTATGTTGCCGAAAAGCGCGGACTAAGCCTAGAAACTATTGAAACCTTTATGATCGGCTATGCGCCCGACGGTTGGAGTTTTGCGCTGGATCATTTTGTGGGCTTGGGCTATTCAATAGAAGACTTAATGACAGCGGGCTTGCTCTCAGAAAACGACCAAGGGCGGCGCTATGATCGCTTTCGGCATCGCATGATGATTCCTATCCGTGATGCGCGTGGGCGCACAATTGGCTTTGGGGCCCGCGCCCTAGAAGCCGACCAAAACCCCAAATATCTTAACTCGCCACAAGGGCCGCTGTTCGATAAGAGCAAAAATTTATTTGGCTTTGATTTGGCCCGTCGTGATATCCGCGAAACCGAAACCGCCGTCATCGTTGAGGGCTATCTGGATGTGATTCAAGCCCACCAAGCCGGCTATCGAAATGTGGTAGCCCAAATGGGGACGGCTCTCACTGAAACACAGGTGCAACTCTTGGCCAAATATGCCAATCGGTTGGTGCTGGCCCTAGACACCGATGCAGCCGGCCAACAAGCAACTATGCGCGGCCTTAGTGTGGTACAAGAGAGCCTAACCGGAGTGTCGGGCAAGCCCATTCAGGTTTTTGATGCTAAAAATATGATGCGGACGGCTGGGCGACTATCGCTAGATGTGCGTGTATTACGCTTGCCAGAAGGCAAAGACCCCGACGACTTC
>CAZLPC010000083.1:0-9769 GCA_964561305.1 uncultured Anaerolineae bacterium | reverse complement strand
GCGTCGGTAACACCCACCAACACCGCGCTGCCCAGCCCAACACCAACCTTCACGTCAACCGCGACCAATACACAACTGCCGACTTCGACAGATTTACCAACCCGCGGCCCGTCTAGTACGCCGACGCAAACGCGCACACCATCACCCACCCTAAGCCCCACCATCACCCTTACACCGACCGCTACATCATCGCGCACGCCCAGCGCAACCAATACACCGATGGCCAGCGTAACACCGTTTCCGACCTCAACTCAAGCCGATTTGCCGACAGCGGCTCCGGTGAATCCTGATGTGATTCAACAAGCCACTCGCGCATCATCTACACCGGCCACGCCCATCACGCCACTCCCTTCGGTGGATCGCACGCAAAATCCCTTCCCCACACCAGACGTGGGGAATGTTGGTGTGGGTGGGGCAGAGACTACGCCCGGCGCACCCGCACCTTTTTCATCACCAACCCTCGATATTATTTTGCTGCCCACCGCAGATCGTGGCCCCGTTGTTTTGCCCACCAATACCCCCTTTGCCTTCACCGATGCCAGCGTGGGCGGGGCCTTCAACAACAGCGTGGTTTTTGTTAGTGGCGGGCAATATGTCAACATTGCAGGTGCGCCCGTTGTACAAGGCGCAGCAGCTTTCGACTTTGGGATAACGCCTGACCAAGTGGCAGCATATTACCCCAGCCAAGACGCATTTGTGGTCAATGGCATACGTCTCACTACCTCGCCTGCTAGCGAATTTGGGCTGGGCAACAAGCGCATTTCGCGGGTGAGATGGTCGCCTAATGGTGGATTAGTGGCTTTTGTTGTTAGTGGAGAAGACCCAGCCAATGCCTTTGATTATGGCGTGTGGGTGTATGACGTGACTGCGGGCACAGCCCGACAAATTTTCCGCAACGAAACCGATTTTCAGCGTGCCTTAGATGTGCAGTGGTCGCCCAATAGCGGCGCATTGCTGGTCACAATTCGTAGCGAAAGCCCGCCGGGTATTGTTCACACTATTTTGGCGCTTAATCATGATGCCAACGACCGTAGCTACATTGTTCATACCTATTCGCAAGCGACATGGACTGCCGATACAAGTGCGGTTATTGTCAGTGGGCGCAACACCGATGGCTCGATAGTATTGGGGCGCATTGACTTGCCCAATCAAAACTATATGCCAATCACTGCCGCCGCATCAGATGTTGTATTTACGTATGCTGCAATGGAGCCTTTTGGAGGTCGCACCTACTTTTTGGGTGGCCCCACCGAAAACGGTCCCTTCCGCTTATATGTGGTAGATAGCTTTGGTGGGGCTGCCATTGCTGTCTCAAACACGACCATCAGTGGCAGCTTGAGCAAAGCCGAGTGGAACGATGGGCGCAACACCTTGTTGGTGGTACTTAATACGGCTTCTGGGCAACGCGCCTATACGCTTTCGACGGCGGGGGGTGTTGCCGACATTACGCCACCCAACGGTATAACAGGTGATGTGCGCTGGCAATAAGCCGACGGCTAATTATATGGCACAGAATAGGTCATCTGTGGGATATCATCTGGACTGTCGGTGGTAAAGGTTAGGGTTGTAATTGAGGCGGTGGTTGGGTAGCCGTTTTCGCGGGCAAAACGCCGCTTAGAATCGCCATCAATCGGCCATCCCTTTGCCCAAGTCATTGCAAAACAAATAATGTCACCATGCGATACAGCCACAACCTCTTGATTGAGATGATTAACCCGCACATCTGCCAGAAAATCTTGTAGGCGCTTAAAAATGTCATGTGGGCTTTCATAAGGTGCCTTTACATTTTCATAAAACTCCCAGTCTATACGTTCTAGTTCTGCGATAGGTTGCCCTTCATACTGCGTATAGATCTCATTAATTAATTCTGTGGTAGTTACAGCAAGGCCTTGGTGCTTTTGTTGGATAATTGCTGCGGTTTGTTGCGCCCGAAGCATCGGGCTGCTATAGATGGCCGCTATGGGGCGGCGGCGGAAGAAAACTGCTGCGGCTTGCACTTGCTGAATGCCTTCATTACTAAGCGCAAATTCGGGTAGCCGACCATAAAATACTTTACGCGGGTTATGGACCAATCCATGTCGAACAAAATGCACCACAGTAGCCACTTGATCAAAATCCTCATCACTTAAGTTGTCGGTTTTTTGTCGCGTTTTTGTCGCGCCTCTCAACACAGGCCCTGCCTATCATGAGAAGCTATGGATGGTGGTTGGCTTCAACCTGCAACGTTGAAGCAACACACCCATCCATCGTAAATCTTTTGCTATAGGAGATTTAATCATGAAACGCTTTGTTTTGCTTGTGGCAATTTTTGTTTTTGCGCTCACTTTGGCTGTGCCAGCGTTCGTGTCGGTAGGCAATGCCCCCGCCAGCGCCGATGCCCGTATCACCAACACTACGTCGGTTGATATGATTGCTTGGTTTGCAGCTGACCCCGAATGCCCCCCCGGTTCATCGGGTGGCACAGGCAATTGCTAGGCACACCTATTTTTAGACCGATGTGTAACTAGCTGTTGGATAGATGGGGCCTCAAATTATCGAGGTCTCTATCTATCATGTCGAGCATATTTTGGCGAAAGTCATTGGCCGGTAAATTGAGCAAGCGCAACCGCACCCGCAAATAGCCCCGATAGGCCGCTTTATAGCGATTATTAGCTTCCCACGCTCGCACCCGCGCATACATCACTTGAACTTCTTTGCTGATAATACCTATACGGCGATAATTTTTGGCTGCGACACGATACAGACTGTCGGCAGTATCAAACTCTTTCATTTTGGCGGCTGCCAGCCCTTGGCCATGTGTCATCAGCCCAATATTACGTATATCTTTGCGTTCTTTAAAGAACTGCGATGCGGTTTGATAGTGGTTAAAGGACTCATCAAACTTTTGCTCAGAATACCGTACCACTGCCAATATTGCATTATAGTGCGCTTGGAGATCAAAATTTTGTGGGCGACCGCTTTTGGTCCACAAGTCTTGATAGTAATCCCATAGCAGAATATAGGTGTCTAGCAAAGTTTTTTGTTTCAAAGACACCACATACTCTAAAATTTCAGTGATGGCGCTCATAACAATGCTATCGTAATCAAACTGATACCCGATGCTAATGGCGGTTTGCCCATAAGCAAAGGCCTCTGGCCAATTTCCATGATGACGATGTGCTGCGGCTAAAAGCAGATAAATAAGCGCTTTAATGTATTGTGATGGCGACTGTTGTTGCTCGTTTAGCATCATCAAAGTACGACATTGTTCGTCTAGCTCGTTTAAGGGCATATTTCTAATATTGGCTTCTAAGTAGATGACATTCGCCTTAAGCCATAACGTCGCTTTTTTAGGATCAGTCGCGCTCATGTCTAGCCCATAGTCAATGGCTGTTTTTAGCATCAGTTTGGCTTGGCCTAGCTTGCCGGTTGAAAGATGCATGGCTCCCGAACGCTCATAAAGCCTTAACAGCATTTCTTCAAGCAGTTGCTCATCTATCTCATCAAAATCAGAGCTTTTTCCTTCAAGTTTTGTCATCACAGCATTTAGCAACGACACCAAGGCAAGATTCCAGTCACTTGCACGCCCGTGCTGGGTAAAAAGCGGCTCGGTATAAAGTAAAAACGCATATAATTCTTTAGTTAAGATTGTCAAGCGCGAGACAGTTTTAAAAGCCTCGGTCAACTCATCTAATATCCATTGAATATCGTGACGATTTTCTGTATTAGACTGCTCATAGTCTCTTAATAAAAATGCTCGTGTTGTTAAATAGCGTCGTGCTTGTTGATAAATATCACCATTATCAGGTGGTTCTTCGTCAAAATTATCCAGATAGTCAAAAAAATCATCCATTTTTAGACAGCCTAGTATGTACTATAGTCAAAGTATGTTAAACGATTTGTAGAGTTTAACACGGATGAGAGCTAACAAACAATCGGTTTAATGATAAATTTAAGCGCTGGGCAGTTTCTCTAGAATGTTTTGCAAGCCAACGGGCAGAGGCACTTCAAAATGTACCCGTTCGCGGTTAATCGGGTGATCAAAAGCAATGCGATACGCATGAAGAAAAATACGATTCATCTTGATGCGTTGCTTGCGATGGCCATAAATATCGTCGCCCACAATCGGGCAATTAATGAACGCTAAATGTACCCGAATTTGATGCGTGCGCCCAGTATGCGGAAAAACGTCCAGTAGCGCTCGTTCGCCATAATAGTCGCGTATATGAAATTCTGTCACCGATTCTTTGCCCTCGCGCAAAATGGTCATCTGCTTCCGGTGGCGAGGGTCGCGCCCAATGGGGGCATCAATGCGACCTTTCTCATTAGGGGGGTGTTTCTCTACCAACGCAATATAGTGTTTTTCGATGGTGCGGTTTTGAAATTGTTGTACCAAGTTGCGATGGGCCGCATTGGTCAGCGCGATGATCATCGCTCCAGAGACATCTTTATCTAACCGATGCACAATCCCAGCACGTTCAATCTCATCGCCCACATGGGCCAAATCTGGATAGCGATATAATAAGGCATTTACCAGTGTCCCTGACTCATTGCCATGTGCTGGATGCACCACCATTCCGGCTGGCTTATGCACAATAACAATGGCTTCGTCTTCATACACAATTTCTAGGGGAATATTTTCTGGCAACACCTCTACAACTTCATCAGGTAACAACGACACCCGTACACAATCGCCATCTTCTAGGCGATAGGCAGGTTTGCTGGGCTTCTCGTTCACCAATACCAGCCCATCTTTAATGTGTTGTTGAATCTCGGTGCGAGAATATGCCCCATCAAGGCGCTCGGTAATAACTTTATCGAGGCGTTCCCCCAATTCATCGGGTTCGGCACAAAAATCAAAAATATCGTGTTCCATATCCATCGTACAAATCCAATAGGGTTAATTGTCGAAAACGCTGCATCATCATAGCAGATTCTGGGTACAACATGACAGCGGTTTCATAAACGATAGAGAACATTCTGGGCGCTGATCGTGTACACTAGACATCAGAACGTTTATTGTGTATGTGGAGCATCGTAATGAAACATCGTATTCTAACAGGTTTAAGCATTGCTATATTGGTGGCGGCGACTTTTGGAGCAGGTTTTTTGACTGGTCAATCTCAACAATCGCCAGCTCAGGCACAAAGCACTAACCGCGATGAGGCTTTTGCCCCAATTGTCGAAGCATGGGATTATCTGCACGAATATTATATTGACCCGCTTTCAGATGAAGACTTGGTTGAGGGAATGCTGCTGGGGCTTATGAACGCGCCCCGCGATCCCCACACCGATTATATGAATTTGTCGCGTTATACAAGCGCCCGCGAAGATTTGGCCGGCACTTATGAGGGCATCGGCGCAACCGTGCGGCCCGATCCAGACACTGGCATTTTGACGATTGTACGCCCCTTCCCCCAATCGCCGGCCGAGCAAGCTGGTTTGCTGCCCGGTGATCAAATTATCACCGTAGATGGTGAAAATGTGGTGGGCCTAGAGCAAGAACAAATTATCTTGCTGGTAAAGGGGCCGGCTGGCAGCGAAGTGGTGCTGGGGATTCAGCGTGAAGGTGTAGCCGACGTGTTAGAAATTTCTGTGACTCGCGGGCGCATTGAACTGCCATCGCTAGAATATGAAGTATTGGCAGACGATGTTTTATATGTCTTGCTATACGACTTCTCGCAAGATGCCGATGAAGAGCTAGCGACACTTTTTGCCGAGCTGGATGTTGAGAGCATGGGTGGCCTTATCTTAGACTTGCGCGGCAACACTGGTGGCTATTTGGATACTACTCTCAACATCATCAGTATGTTTGTTGAGGAAGGGCCCATCTTCATTCAACGCGGTCAAAATGGTACCGAAGAGATTATCAACGCTTATGGCAACCCCATTGCCCCGACAGTGCCGATGGTGATTTTGGTAGATGGCTTTAGTGCCAGTGCCAGCGAATTAACCACAGGTGCTTTACAAGATTATGAGCGTGCCACCATTGTTGGCACACAAACCTACGGCAAGGGGTCGGTACAAACATGGCGCAACCTCTCGAATGGTGGCGGCATTCGTATCACGATTGCCCGGTGGTATACCCCTGCAGATCGCTCGGTTGAGCCTGATGGCTTGGCACCAGACATTGAATTAGACTATATCGCCCCCGATCCAGATCAAGAATATGAGCGGGCCAACGACAACCAAATTCAGTTTGCTATCGAATTTTTAAATGAGCAAAGCGTGCCTGCACCTGCTGGTCCTGTTGCAGCGCTGACCATGCCTGTTTTTATGCGTCCGGCTTAGTACGGATTAACCATCCACTTAGTAGACGCGCAACTAGCGCCCGTGCTATCGTAGGCATGGGCGCTTTTTTGTAGAACTTTTTCAGGGCTTCATCAATTTTGGGAGAAGATCTATCATGGTTGAGACCACCTCACTCGGCAACGACATTCGCTTGTTAGGCAACTTATTAGGCCAGATTATTCGTGAACAGCACGGCGACGATGCATTTGAATTGGTCGAGCAGGTGCGGGCCATTGCTAAAGCGCGTCGCAATGAACACCCCGCCGAAGCGACCGCCGAGCTACAAGAGTTGTTAAAAGGGCTAGATATTGCAGCCGCCAAAATATTGACTAAAGCCTTTAGTAACTATTTTCAACTGATTAATATTGCCGAAGATCGTCAACGCATCCGTGTATTGCGTGAGCGCGAAAGCCAAGGTCACCTACGCGAATCACTAGATGATGCAATTAGCATTCTCAAAAATGCAGGTCTGGATGCCAACGCCGTCAGCGATTTGCTGCGTAAGGTACAAGTGCGCTTGGTGATGACCGCCCATCCTTCTGAGGCCAAGCGCCAAGAAGTGCTAGTAAAACTGCGTCATATTGCTACCTTAATGGCCCAGCGCGAGCGTCGCGCCCCGCACTTGCCCGCCGAAGAGCGATTTTTTAAAGCAGCATTATTAGAACGAATCGAGGAACTGTGGCAGACTGCGCCCACCCGTGCGGCACGCCCCACCGTTAATGATGAAGTGACAGTGGGACTCTATTTTTTGACCACCGTTATGATGGAAGCCACTGTTGACCTGTATGAAGAACTGCGGGGTGTTTTGAAAACACACTATCCAGACGGCAATTGGAACGATCTGCCTTTGGTCTTGCATTTTGCCTCATGGATTGGCGGGGATCGGGATGGCAACCCCTATGTATCGCCCGAACTGACGATGCACACAATTGAGCGCCTATCCAGCACGGTCCGCAAGGTTTATCTGCAAAGATTAGATGAAATCCGCGAACATCTCACGCAATCTATGGGGGAAGTTTCGGCCTCTAACACATTTCTCGCTACAGTGCCTACACCCCATCAGCGCGAAATCTATCTGCAAAAACTAGATAGCATTATCCAGCGCTTACAAGAAAATGGTTATCTGACTGCCGCAGATTTTTTGCAAGACCTTGTTTTGATTCAGCAAAGTTTGTTGCAAAACAAAGGTACTCATGCTGCACGCGGCAATCTACAACGTTTGATTGTGCTTGTTCACATTTTTGGGTTGCATCTGGTTCCGCTAGAAGTGCGCGAAGACGCACGCCTACACGAGCAAGCCATCGCTGAAATTTTTGCCTATTATGGCATTTGCGAGGATTTTAGCACCGAGCCAGAATCTAGTAAGCAAGCGATGTTGGTGCGCGAGTTGATGTCGTCGCGTCCATTTTTGCCGATTGAACCTGCTTTCTCTGAAGCAACCAACCGCCTCATTGATACGTGGCGGATGATCGCTGAGGCACACCAACGCTATGGAAAAGAGGTTATTGACACCTTTATTGCCAGCCATACCCAAACCCCCAGCGATGTCCTCATTTTGCTGTTGATGGCCAAAGCTGTTGGTATTGAGCGCCATATTGATCTGGTGCCCTTGTTCGAGACAGTGGACGATCTGCAACATGCCCACGCTACCATGAAACGCCTATTTGATATTCCGGTTTATCAATACTATGTTGCGACGCGTAACAACCAGCAGCAGATTATGTTAGGCTACTCGGATAGTGGTAAAGACGGGGGTTATCTGTCGTCCAATTGGAATTTATATACAGCACAAGAGGCCTTAGGGACACTGTGTCAGTCAAAGGGCATTACGCTACAACTCTTTCATGGGCGTGGGGGCAGCATTGGGCGTGGAGGCGGCCCCACCAATCGGGCCATTTTATCTCAGCCTACTCAAAGTTTGCATGGCCCTATCAAAATTACTGAACAAGGCGAAGTGATTGCTTATCGGTATAGTAATCTTGAAATTGCTCGTCGCCACCTTAGCCAGATGTTACACGCCATGATGACGGCAATGGGTGTGCCACCCACGAATGAGATTGATCCCGCTTGGCGCGAAGCAATGGAACAATTGGCCGAACTGGGCCGACAATCCTTCCGACAATTGGTTTATGAGACCGAGGGCTTTCTCGAATTTTGGCAACAGACCACACCTATCGGCGAGTTGGCCCAGCTACCGATTGGTTCGCGCCCTGTAAAGCGTCAAAAAGGAGGATTCGAGCAGATTCGGGCCATTCCGTGGATGTTTTCTTGGACTCAAAACCGCGCCATCATCCCAAGCTGGTATGGGGTGGGCACAGCCCTAGAAACCTATGCCCAACAGCATGGCTGGGATGGCCTTAAACAGATGTATCAGCAATGGCCATTTTTTAAGGCGCTGATTGAAAATATTGAATTTGACCTTGCCAAAGCAGATATTGGCATTGCCAGCATTTATGCAGCTTTGGTAGAAGATGAAGTATTGCGCGAGCAAATTTTTAGCCAAATTGAAGGGGAATATCGGCGGGCCGTTACTTGTGTTGGGTTGCTTACTGGCCATGCTGCTCCCCTAGATGGTGTTCCGGTCATTAAGCGTTCGATTGAGAGTCGCAACCCATATATTGATCCGCTTAACTTTATCCAAGTACAGTTACTTCAGGACTTGCGCCAGCTATCGCCCGAAGCGCCAGATTATCAAGAGCTACTCGATGGCGTATTGACCACCATTAATGGCATTGCGGCTGGCATGAAAACCACAGGTTAAGGAGACCAAAAGCAGCCAGATGCTAATACATATTTGTTGTATTAACTCAAAAAATTATATTGTCCTTTACATCCTAAGTGTCATACTTTAATCTAGGACCATAAGCATGAAATTTGTATATGATTTGCATCGTTTTTAATAATCATAAAATAAGGAGATGGCACGCGATCTAGCCTTCAAGTACCGTGCCCTAACAAAATTTTGATGAATACATCAACTGGCCGCCGTATCTGCGAAATCACATTCTTTATCCGTTATGCCGAAACCGACCAAATGGGGATCGTCCATCATTCAAGCTATGTTATTTATGCCGAAGAATTACGCATGCAGTATATGCGAAACATAGGTCTTGATTACGTTCAATTCGAGCAATCGGGATTGGCTTTTGCAGTTAGTGGCCTGCAATGTCGCTATCTTGCACCTGCGCTGTTTGGTCAAAGGCTTACTGTTCATGGCTGGATCACCGATCTAAAAAGTCGGCGTATCTCTTTTGAATATGCCATGTTTAATCCCGATACTCAGCGAACACACGTTACTGCGACATCTGATCATGTCCTAGTTGATCGAGACGGGCAAGTGCGGCGCATTCCAGATTTTCTGATACAAGCGTATAGTATTGAAAATTTTTAACAAATTACCCATAATTATCCGATAAATTTAAACTAGGTATCTATACCACCATCCCCATAGAATTTTTCGGAGACATGAGATTATGGTAACTTATGCAGAACGCCCGTG
>CAZLPC010000082.1:3439-9796 GCA_964561305.1 uncultured Anaerolineae bacterium | reverse complement strand
TAGCGAGACAGCCTTTTGCTTTAAAGACACTGCTGTCATTCTGCGAATGAAAACACGCTATTGTCAAGATATGTCTGTTAGAGTATCAAATTAAACAGGTAGCCTGTGATGATAATGCTGATGGCCACTACAGCCACAAATATAGCGACCAATTGGGGTCTTAATACACGGCGCAAGATGATCATTTCGGGCAAACTAAGGGCAACCACCGACATCATAAAGGCCAATGCTGTGCCGACCGATATACCTTTGTCTAGCATGGCACTGATGATAGGGATAATACCAGCTGCATTAGAATAGAGGGGTATCCCTAGTACAACTGCTGCGGGTACAGACCACCATGCCCCCTCACCCATTATGTCAGTGAGTGCATCTTCTGGCACAAAGCCATGAATAAACGCGCCAATCCCGATCCCAATGATAACGAACAACCACACTTTTTTAAGGATGTTACGAGTGGCTTCGGTGGCTTCTTTAAAGCGTTCTGTCCATGACAGTTTGTGATCGAGATGATGCTGGACAGTGCCCTTCGACTTGATGTCATATACAAACGGCTCCACATACCGTTCTAGCTTTAGTCGTCCTAAAATCATGCCAGCAATCACACCGATAACAATACCCGATGCCAAATACAATAGTGCGACCTGCCAGCCAAACAGCCCCCATAGCAGCACAAAAGCCACTTCGTTCATAATTGGCGAGGTGATCAGAAATGAAAATGTGATGCCAAGCGGAATACCAGCTTCTACAAAGCCAATAAAAAGCGGCACAGATGAACACGAGCAAAACGGCGTTATCGCCCCAAATGTCGAGGCAATTACGTTGCCCACACCTTCGCCACGCTTTTCGACGGCAGCCCGTACTTGGTTGATGTCTATAAAGGTCTGCACCAGTGTGATCAAGAAGATCATGCCCGACAACAGCAGCAACAGTTTTGGGACATCATAGACAAAGAAATTGATTGACTCGCCTATGTGCGTATCGGCATCTAGCCCCAACAGGGTGTAAGTAACCCAATCGGCAATCGGATGGAGGTTGTTATACACAATTAACCACACAATGGCCAAAAGTCCCACAATCCCAAAAGAGCGTGCATCAGCATATTGAAGGGTGCGATTTTGTAAAGTAGACAACAGATTCATGGTTTGCTTCGCTTCTCTGTAGGATTAGTTGTTAAACTGCTGGGCCCATTCTAGAATTTGGTTGCGTTTAGGGATGCGCCCCGCTGAAACAACTTGATCATTGATAACAAGGCCCGGCGTGCTTAAAATGCCATAAGCCATAATATCGGCATACTCGGTGACTTTAACAACTTCATAGTGTAGATTGGTGGTAGAAAGCGCCTCGACGACTTCGCGTTCAAGACGTTTGCAATTTGCACAACCAGTGCCTAAAATTTTGAGTGTTAACATGATAGCTGCTCCTTTTGGGTTATCTTTAGCTTGATCATATGTCAGAATAAGAGGCAGCAGCAGTACAGAATATCATGGTAATTTAATTACATTGATAATCATCAATATAAAATAGGCCGATGAACAATGTTCAAAACACCCAAGCAACTATTTGATAGCGGTTTTTTGTTGATTGATTTAGAGACCACTGGTTTACCTTCGCCGGGGGTGGCTATAGTAGAAGTGGCGGTGATGGATCATGAAGGCAATATATTGCTGAACACCTTCATCAATCCCGAATGCCCTATTCCATTTGATGCATCTCGGATCAATGGTATTTATGAGAGTGATGTAGAGGGTGCGCCCACCTTTGGCGAGGTGTACCCACAACTGGCCATACTTTTAGCCGAACGTGATATGGTGGCGTATAATCACGAATTTGAGATGTCTATCTTCAAAGCTGTGTGCAAACGTGTTAAATTGTCCAATTTTCCAACGACAAACTGGCACTGTGCGATGCGGGCCTACAGCAATTATCGCCAACGCCAACGATACTTTAAGCTAACCCAAGCCTGTGATGATGAGGGTATCAAAATCGCCAATGCCCACCGCGCCCTTGGCGATTGTATGATGACACTCGAATTAATGCGTAAAATGGCAGGTATCACCACCACCTAGGCATCTTCTACTATATCTGTTGCCAATTTCACAATTTTTTGGCCGGTCTCGCGCCAGCTAATCTCGCTAAGGCCCATGCTTTCGCGCAAGTCATCCATATCCATGCCTGCCAGATAATTATGCACACCATACGTCCAGCGCAAGGTCTCGAACGAGACTTTGGTCTCTACACCCGATAACTTAGCTAAATCCGTCAACACATATTCTAAGTTGCGGGCGGTGCAATCAAAAATACGTCCGTCTTTGGGCTTATATTGGGCCAAATACTCATCTAGCAACTGCACCCACTCTTGCGAGACAGGCAAACGCCGTTCTTTGAAGATATTTTGCCGATGATAGGAGATGATAAGAGTCGGTGGATCGCTATCATGATCAACGTGTTCGCGCTCTAGGGCGACGGTTTCGCTTTTTTTGATGCCGGTTTCGATAAGCAACTGAGCGATCAAAAGCGGGCGCGGATCGGGCTTCTTGCCATAGCGTACCTGTTGACCAGTAGCCAGCAATTGGAGTACTTCATCAGGATTGAGAACAGGCTGTAAAGGCGCTGGCCCAGACCGTTGCACCAAGCGGTCGGCAGGATCAGTGCGGGTCACTTTAACGTCATGCAGCCATTTGAAGAATACCTTAAGCGTGGTTACGCGCCGCGCATAAGATTTGCGGCTACAGGGAATACCGCGCCCAAACTCTAGCCATATTAAAAACTGATTGAGGCGTTCGGTACTAATGGTTTCTAAGGAAGTATCGGCCCCCAAAAACTCGACAACCAAATTCATATCAGAGCGAAAGCTCTTGAGCGTATTGTCTGACTTTCCCTCGGCTATCAAGTAATCTAGGAACGGGGCAATGGCTTTATCAATCCGGGTACGCCCCGTCAGGCGACCATCATCAAATAGTGTCAATTGTTCAGTAGATAACATAATGACAACACGCTCCATTATCGCCGTAACGTTATTTATAGGATAACAGAACATGTGTTTCATGTCAAACAAAAGTTGGCTTGAGAAGCTATCTTAATATTTATCTAACTTTATAATTTAATATCTATTGACCCCAACGACGGTTTTTTTCAGGGTTCAAAAATAGTAATTGGCTGTACATAAGCATCCGGATAGATGCCATCGCGCACAGGCACGCGCACAAACGTTTCAGGATGATAGAGACCGATCAATAGCTCATATTGCCCACCCGCAATGTCCGCCACCGCCAGCCCATACCGATCAGTAAATAGATGGTGTTTGACCCATGCCGATGTTGGCCACCATGCCCCACGCGGCGGGCTATCGCCACTGGCTAAAACATGTTGGGGCTGGTTAGGATGGATAAGCTGAACAAAAACCGTCAAATTTTCAGTGGGTTGTTGCAAAGGCTCCCATCCAACATCAACCCAAAGCGTGCCGCCCACTTGCTGAATTTGCACATCATATAAACGTGCTGTGTTTAAAAATTCAATGGCGAATTGCTTGGGCTGGCCTGCACGGGAATCAACTAAGCGCCCGCCATGTACAAATACGGTTTCTAAGGGGTCGCCGATGGTGCTATATGCTTGGATGGTAGTATTGGTGGCATGATCGTGCATTCCAATATGAATGCGCGGTTGCAATGGTAAGTCTAAATCGGGTGGCCAATGGTCAAGTTTTAAGACGATTGTTTCGGCATATAGTTGGTTAGGTGGCCAATGATGCGTTGCACAAAGACCATAACAAGGATATGAGTCGCGCTTGCCCAATACCACCAGATCGCCGTTTAAATTGCGACCATAAACCACCACAAAATAACTTAGGGGTGTATTGGTGCGGGCAGTTTGCCAATATAACGTCATCTTTAAATCAGGATTCTGAGAGTTAAGAGCATGGTTTTCAACATCCACTGCTAACAAACCCACTCCATCGAAAAATACATCAATGCGCTGGGCGATGCGGGGTGGTTCATCAACTGTTGGGGGCAGCGCAAATGCTGATGGGATGACAACTGCCCCACAATAAGCCGCCAATAAGCCCAAAGGCAAGGTCGCCAATAGGGCCAACCGTGTTTTTAAAAGGCGATATAAGCCCAGCGCCACCAATGCCACCAATGCAGCATTGTATGGAAACAGCAAGCGCCCTTGGCTGGCGGGCGTAAGCAATGACCAACTGACCACGCCCACAAAGCCCAATATCAACAAGACCACCAGCAAAAGAAATGGCACACCAGCAACCCAAGCGCGGCGCAAGTTCAACCCACTCCGCAGTGCCAAGCCACCCCCCAACACCGCTAATAAAACAAGAAAACCCGTGTAATAAAACAAGCTGGCGGGGGCTGTATAGGTTAAAAGGCCAAAACCACCCCAATAGGCCACGTAAAACGAAAACCATTCATTGCGGAGCAGCTCTAGGGCTGAAATTTTTAGATCGCGCAAGCCAACGGTTTGAGCCATGTGATAGTTGCCCAGCAGATCATCATAGAGTTGCCAATTGCGGAGATACCACCATCCTAGCAAAACCGCCCACAGCAGAACAAAAATAAGCCCGGCCATCACCAGTTTTCGGATGGGCAAGCGGTGTTGATACACCGTTAGCGCAATCGCTATACCTGCAATGATGAACGCATAGCCACCGCTAAGTTTGGCTGCCACCGCTAGCACACAGATCACCGCCAAAGACCACACCCGCCCCCATGTAAAACCGTCCTGAAATATTGTGAAACTGAGCGCCAGCGATAAGGTTACAAAAAAGGTAGCCATATTATCATTGTTGACGGATGCACCAATGGCAATAAACATCGGATTAAAAGCCGTTAGGGCCATCATAAGTGCAGCGATGGCAGGTGTTTGGGGGGCAAGTTGTCGCCCAATGCTAAATATAAGCCAAACGGCCCCTGCCGAAAGCAAAATGCTGAACCCGCGCACTATTCGTACATGTAGGGGTGTGCCGCGCCATACAAAAGACTGACGTTCCCAATCATGTATCATCACATTACGGTTATGGGTGGTGTCAGAAATGCCAATTTGGGCATGAGGGTTGCTGATCCAATGATGGGTGTATAAGTCGCTGCGATCAAACGGAGACACCAACAGCGCCGCTATCGCATAGTATAAAGGTGGTTGGGCCGCTTCCCAATCCCATGGATGCGGGCGATTCATATTTTGTATAGGTAACTTGCCGTGTGTGGCAATGTAGTCTACTACCGGATAATGGTTTACTTCATCTGATATTTCAAAAATGGGTGTAACAGTGGCATAGAGAATAGCCAACAACAAATAAGCCCCGATGATCACCAAACGTACAAGACCCCAATGTGATGATATGGGCGGTACAGCTATTAATTTCATCTTCACATTCCCTCAAAAAAACGTGTAATAAGCCCAGCAACAATTATAAAGTAGCACCAATTTTTTTAAATCAAAAGCACTGTCACACGACTGGCACTTTTTGGCTTAAGACAGTGTGTGGCAATGTATTCTCTATACGTACTGAGCGCAAATTTCAATTTGTCAATTGCGCTTATGCTATAGGAGGAATGTCTAGATCATCAACAACACCCACAGCGCTCATCAAAATAATTTATTAAGATTGAACAACGATCAACAAGATGTCATAATAGGTCACATAGTTTCATCTTTATACCACTAAAGCATTTTATGGCGGTGTTTATTTTTCGGTAGTATCTATCGAACATTTTTTCTATAATTAGCGTGTTCGATCAAATGTGCGTTCCTCATCCAGCAAAAATGTTAAGGGGGTTTTTCTAATATGACCATTGCAATAGATGTGCAAGACCTACAACGGGTCTATCACACCAGCACAGGGTTTTTTAAGCGTGAACGCAAAACAGTTGAAGCGGTGCGTGGTGTCAGTTTCGACATTCAGTCGGGCGAACTTTTTGGTGTGTTGGGGCCCAATGGTGCGGGCAAAACCACAACTGTTAAAATGCTGACCACGCTTCTCATCCCATCGGGGGGCAAAGCAACCATCATGGGCTATGATGTGGTAAAAGATGCCGTCGAAGTCCGTAAGAAAATCGGCTTTATTTTTGGTGGGGATCGCGGTTTGTATTGGCGCTTATCGGCCACCGATAATTTGCGCTATTTCGCCAGCCTATATCGCATTGATCCTGAAGTCAGCAAAAGGCGCATTCCCTACTTGCTTGAGTTGGTGGGCCTAAAAGGTCGCGCCGATGAGAAAATTGAAGGCTACTCGCGGGGGATGAAACAGCGTGTGCATATCGCCCGCACCTTGCTACACAATCCTGATATTTTGTTCTTGGACGAGCCGACGATTGGACTTGATCCAGTGGGGGCGCGTGAAGTCAG
>CAZLPC010000082.1:1864-3429 GCA_964561305.1 uncultured Anaerolineae bacterium | reverse complement strand
GACCATCGGGCGCGACTTGCAAGCCGAGAAGAAAACGATTTTGCTGACCACCCACTATATGTTTGAGGCCGATGCACTTTGCAACCGCATCGCAGTTATCAAACAAGGGCAAATTGTGGCCCTAGATACGCCGGATAAGCTGAAGCAAGTGGTACAAGATTTATCGGTGATAGAGCTAGAGGTTTTTGGCGTGAACGATGAAGTTGTGGGGCAATTGCGCCATCAATCTTATATCGAGTCAGTATCGGTAGAAGACCGCGAGCAAAAACAGGCCCTGCTCATTCAATCAGCACGCGGCTCTGAAGCGGTGGCCGATATTTTAAGCGTACTGAATGGGTATCGGGTCGGGCGTGTAGTAGTGCGCGAACCAACCCTAGAAGATGCTTATGTACGGCTGGTAGGAGCATAAAACCATGACCAAAACACTCTCTCAATATTGGCGCGTGATGCGCTTGGCCGCTGAAGTGTGGTGGAAATCGGCTGCCGTAGACTCGTTTATCTTTTTTACGATCATTATTCAACCGTTGATTATCGCCTTGTTAGCACTGTGGATGTTGCGCGATGCCCGCGAAGATGCTGCTATTTTTGTGGTGGTGGGTAGTGGCATGTCGGGCCTATGGAGCAGCTTAATCTTCATTAGTGCCAGCAGCATTGATAACGAACGTTGGGACGGCACACTAGAAATGATGGTGATTGCGCCTACTCCCCTGTGGGTTCCCACTGCGGGTACAAATATGGCCAATGTATTGCAAAGCCTCCTTTCGATGGTAGCGGCCTATGGCTTGGCCTCACTGACGATGGGCTATGCGCTAACCATCAATTATCCCATCTATTTTGTGGTGTCGGTCTTTTTCACGGTGATTGCCTTCATTGCGTTTGGGTTGGTGATTGCGCCGATTTTTCTGCTCAATCCGTCGGTGAGTCATTTCAAAAACGGCCTCGAATTTCCAGTTTTTCTGCTATGTGGCTTTTTGTTCCCTATCGCGTTGTTGCCGGGTTGGACAACACCCATCAGCTATTTGTTAACCCCTTATTGGGCAGCGCGGGCCTTGCACGAAAGCGCCCATGGCGGCGGCGATTTGGGCATCATTGCCAGCAGTTGGGTCATTATGTTGTTTTCGACGGCTATTTATTTGTTGATCATTCAACGCTTGTTTCGCGTCATTCTACATAAAGTGCGCGAAGACGGCACAATTAGCCTCGTGTAGACCAACAAGGAGATTTCTGGATGCAAGCGACATCGTTGCAACGACGGTTTTGGCTGAATGTACGTTGGTTTTTCGAGGGCGCACGGCTTTCATACATTGGCACTTTTCGTTGGTTGCGCCCCTCGACCTATTTGGCATCAAAGATCATCATGCCCATTAACCAGCTATTGTTTTTCACGTTTTTGGGCATCTATGCCACGGGGCGGGGCAACGCCGATTTTTACATCATCGGCAATGCGATACAGTTGGTGGCCATCAATGGCATTTATGGCGTAACAATGGGCGTGGGCAGTGATCGGCAGGCGGGCACATTGCCCTATATTTTTGGTGTACCCACCAATCGGCTGCTCTTGTTTT
>CAZLPC010000082.1:0-1854 GCA_964561305.1 uncultured Anaerolineae bacterium | reverse complement strand
GGGCGGGCCGTGTTTCATCTGGTAGATGGCTTTTTTGGGGTATTGCTGGGTTTGGGAATGGGGGTGTTGCTGCTGGGCCTCGACGTTTCGGCGGCTAATCCGATCTTGTTGGGGGCGGCGATTTTGGTTGCCACCATCAGCACCAGCAGCATGGGCTTGCTATTTGGGTCGCTTAGTTTGGTCACGGTGAATGTGTTTTTCTTTAACAACGTGATCTATTTTTTGCTATTGTTGTTTTCGGGTGCAAACATCCCCCGTGATGATATGCCAGCTTGGATGTATGTCATCGGGGACTATCTGCCCCTTACCCGCACCATTGAAGCCTGTCGTATCATCATCAACGGTGGGGGCTGGGCAGATGTAGACCAGTTGTTGGCCAGCGAGTTGGTAGTAGGCTTTATGTATGCTGCCGTAGGCTTTATGATCTTTCGCGTGATTGAGTATCAGGCAAGGCTACGCGGCACAATCGAACGCATGTGAGCATCACCACACCCGACACACCAGCCCTTTAAGATAGCTACCCTCTGGAAAGGTAAGTGCGATGGGATGATCGTCGGCGGCGTGCAAGCGGCGGATGATCTGCCCGTCGCGCTTAGAATCGAGCAACGCGCCAAACACAATCTTCTGAAACAAATCATCGGTGATGGCATTAGAGCAAGAAAACGTGACCAAATGGCCGCCCGGCTTTAACAACTGGAAGGCAATTAGATTGATGTCTTTATAGCCCCGCGAGGCGCGTTCGACTTGGCGAGCATTGCTGGCAAATTTGGGGGGATCGAGGACAATCACATCAAAGCGGCGTTCGACCTGCCGATACTCACGCAGCACTGCAAATACATCGCCGTGTATAAATTGTTCTGGCGATGCAGCAAAGCCATTTAGGGTAGCGATGCGCTTGGCAATGCCCAATGCACCATCGGCGCTATCCACCGATGTCACATCGCGCACGCCAGCTTGATAGGCATTCATGGTGAAGCCACCCGTATAAGAAAACGCATTAAGCACTGATAATTGAGCAGGATCAGGATAACTCAGCAACAGATCGTGTACAATTTGGCGGTTATCGCGTTGATCGAGATAAAAACCTGTCTTTTGCCCATGCTGAATATCCACCAGATATTGAATGCCGTTTTCTTCAATAATCACAGGATCAGGAGGGGCTTCACCCCACAGCACACCTTTGGTTTCGGGCAGGCCTTCTAGGCGGCGCACATCGGCATCGCTGCGCTCATAAATGCCACGCGGTGCTAGTAATTCGGCTAAAATATCAGCGATCAATTCCTTACGGGTATCTATGCCAAGTGTAAGGGCCTGCACCACCAGCCAATCGCCATAGCGATCCACAATTAAGCCCGGCAGATAGTCGCTTTCACCATGTACCAAACGACAAGCCAAGCGACCATCGCGGGCCGCAATAGCGCGTTGCAGGCGCTTTTTCCAAAAGTCGCGGTCTATCACCTCGTCGGCATCCCACGACAATACCCGCACTTGAATTTGCGATTGGCTGTTCCAATAGCCACGCACCGCAAAATCTTGGTTGGTGGTAAACACTTTCACAATATCCCCATCTTGGGGGCTGCCTTTTACCGACTGCACTGCCCCAGAAAAAATCCATGGGTGGCGGCGCTCGATACTTTTTTCGGCTTTGGTATTTAAGATAATTTTGGCGCTCATTCAGTTATCGCAATCAATTGTTGTAGTCCATGTTCGTCTAAGATCGGCACATTTAATTGTTGGGCTTTGGTCAATTTGCTGCCAGCAGCCTCGCCCGCCACCACATAACTTGTCTTTTTGCTGACACTACTTCCCACTTTGCCACCATGTTGCTTAATTAGGCTTTCGGCATCTTCGCGT
>CAZLPC010000081.1:7279-9817 GCA_964561305.1 uncultured Anaerolineae bacterium | reverse complement strand
TACCACGCCAGCCTCAATACGGGCAGGCGCATGGGTGGGCAAGCCCAAACTGCGAGCGATAATGTCAGCCTTCTTAAAGCCAATGCCCTGAATATCGTGTACCAAGCGATATGGCTCGCGTTGCACCACCTCAAACGCTTCATCCCCATATAGGTTAAACATCCGCATGGCCATTTCGGCACTAATATCATAGCTTTGCAATTTGGCCATCATTTGGCGTAGGGCATGATGGTCTGTCCATGCTTTGGCGATGCTTGCACCGCGTTTTTTGCCAATGCCGGGCACGTCTTTCACCCGTTCAGGGTTTTTATCTAAAATTTCAAAGGTCTTCATGCCAAAATGATCAACAATGCGCTCGGCGTATACCGGCCCAATGCCTGCCACCATGCCACTAGCCAAATAGCGTTTAATGCCTTCTAGGGTGGCTGGGCGCAGTTGAACGAAGTTTTGGGCTTTAAATTGTTGCCCATAGGTGGGGTGTGTTGTCCAATCACCTTCAAAGCGCACATTTTCGCCGGGCTGAAACTCTGGCATATTACCTACAACGGTAATGAGTTGATCTTCACGGGTCAGGCGCAGTTGTGGTGGCATCAGCCGTAAAATACAGTACCCGTTTTCTGGGTTATAATAGATGATGCCTTCTACAGTACCCTCAATGGTTTCCATGCGGGTGCTACATCCTTTTTTAACATTTATACATAAAGGGGCATGAATGGCTTTTCAAGATGGCTATATTCGCTGGATACGCCAGCACGTTGGGCCCCAACTGATTTATCTGGTTTATACATCAAATTTGGTTTTTAATGAAGCGGGTGAACTTCTCGTCATCGAGCGCCCCGACTTTCCTTGGCTAGGCATTCCCGGCGGTGCATTAGAGCTAGGCGAATCTATTCGTGATTGTGCCACCCGCGAAATTTATGAAGAGACAGGTGTACAAGCCGAGATTACCGATTTATTGGGCGTTTTTAGCCATCCACAATACGAATTACACTATCCCAACGGCGACCGCACCCAACCATGGACAGTAGGCTTGGTGGGCCACACCTCTGATCAGGTGGGTATGTTAGATGCGAATGAAATTATTGGCGCATCTTTTCGTCCCATTGATGAGGTTTATCCGCGTTTATTCATCCAATATCAACACATTATAGATGCCTATCGGTCGGCGCGGGGCTATGCCCTAGAAGCTGTTTATAGCCTGCCTACGCTTAAACCATACTTTCCTATTTTACGACAAAAAGTCGGCACAGCGCGGCTTATTTTGCCCGGCACTTCTATGCTTGTCTATGATGAGCGTGGCTATGTGTTGGCAGTGCGAAAAGTAGGGCGAACTCACTGGCGCTTTCCGGCGGGTTTTTCTGACATCGGCGAGTCATCTAGCGCGACGGCCGTGCGCGAAATGAAAGAAGAAACTGGCCTTGATGTCGAGCCGATTGGCTTAGTGGGCATTTACTCTGATCCCAGTGTCACCCAAAAGCAAATTGCCAATGGCGATCAATTTCAATTGGTAGATTTGGTGATGGAATGTCAGATAGTGGGGGGAGAAACGCGCCCCGATGAAGACGAAATAGCCGCTATTCAATATATGGCGCTGGACGATTTGCTGGCCCAGCCCGATAACACGCCGCATTTTCAGCGTATTTTGCTGGATGTGATTAATCGTAGTACCCGTCCCTATATCCGTTAATTAACAGAAAGAGGTTATTCGATGAAACGTGGCATTGTTCAAACCGATGGTGCGCCCCCCGCCGTAGCGGTTTACTCGCAAGGGGTGGTGGCTGGCGGTACGTTTGTGTTTGTGTCGGGTCAAGTGGGCATGGATCCAGAGACTAAGCAACTTTCTGAAGGTATTTCGGCCCAAACCGAACGCGCCTTGCTGAATGTGAAAGCGATTTTAGAAGCAGCCAACTCAAGTCTGTCGCATGTGGTCAAAGTGACGGTTTATCTGCACGACATCGCCGATTATACCGCTATGAATGATGTCTATAAGCAATTCTTCAACGAGCTCCCACCGGCCCGTGCGGCTTTCGGCGGCAATGACCTGCCGCTCGGTGCATTGGTCGAGATTGAGTGCATTGCACTGATCAACCAATAGACCGTATAAAAAAGCTACCCCCGCGTAGGCAGGGGTAGCTAAAATTTCTTGACAGCAGTGCAGGTGATCAAACCTAATTAGACTGGTTTGACTTCGATAACAGCGCCTTCTTCTTCCAATTTCTTCTTGGCATCGTCAGAAGCTTCTTTGGTCACAGCTTCCAAAATGGTGGAAGGTGCACCGTCTACCACGCCCTTGGCTTCGGCCAAGCCCAACGAGGTGAGTGCACGCACAACCTTGATGACGTTGATCTTCTTGGGGCCGGCATCCTTAAGGATAACGTTAAATTCGGTAGGTTCTTCGTCGGGTTCGGCTTCGACAACAGCCGCAGCAGGCATGACAAAGCCACCCGTCATGGGTGCAGCAGCCGTCGCCGCAGTCGGCGGCGCAATCCTCAGGGCAGGAGCAGGCGTCTTCGTGCGGGTCGCACAGTCCGTTGCCGC
>CAZLPC010000081.1:0-7269 GCA_964561305.1 uncultured Anaerolineae bacterium | reverse complement strand
CAGCCGTTACGCCCCATTTTTCTTCTAGCAAGGTCTTTAGTTCAGAAGCCTCCATCACAGTTAAGGCGCTGAGGTCTTCTACCAATTTTTGCAAATCAGCCATTGTAATCTCCTATAGCAGTTTGTTTAGCACGCACACGGCGTGATAATGGGTTTATGGATAAGGTCAAACACATATACAATTGGGCCAGCATAGAACTAGGCGGCTTCGTCGCCACCATTTTCACGAATGTAGCTGGCAATAACACTCACGACATCGCGTTGGGGTGCAACCAACAAACTCATTAATGTAGACATAGGTTGAACAACCATGCCGATTAAGGTAGCACGCAATTCGTCGAGGGTCGGGAGCTTGGACAGTGTATCTAGTGAATCGGCCCCATATACCGATTTTTGGGCAACTGCGCCCTTCAAAATCAGTAATTCGGCTTCTTTTACACTGTCAATGAGGGCTTTTACTGTGCCGGGCAGATTATCGCTGGCAAAACCGACCGCAACGGGGCCTGTCAGCAAGTCTTCGGGCACAGCCATGCCCACTTCTTCTAGGGCAATTTTGAGCAAGGTATTTTTGGTGACAATGTATTGAGCCCCTACTTCACGCATCCGCTTGCGGATGGTATCAAACCGCGCCACACTGAGGCCACGATATTCTGTGACGACAATGCCAGCCGAGTTTTGTAGGATATCAATATATTGTGCCACCAAGTCGTCCTTGCGGGCTTTACTAATTGGCACGGCACTACTCCATTTATTGTGATTGTGTTGCCAATGGTTGAAGCTCAGTCACCAGAATTTACCACCCGGCGCAAGCCAAAAGAGGAAATTACATTGGGAGACTTTACCTCGGCGGGCAACTTTAAGTACGATATCGTACACCTGCTGTCTTTGGCAAAGCATAAATATGCTGTTTTTAAAGCCGCGAGGATAATAACAGCACCCCACTTACCTGTCAAGCATGTTGTCTGTTGAGAGCCAAACCCATTATAATGGACAATAGTTAGGGGTCTTCTTTGAATGTAACATTGCAGATACTTATAACTTGCCACATAATCAAAGAAAGTTAGGGCATTTATGTTGAAAAAACGTCGTAATCAAATCATTCTGGGTGTTTTCATTGCACTGATTGCTTTTGGTGTGTGGTATCTGTTCATCCGCGAGATTGAAGCCGAAGATAACCTGATCGCCGCACCCGGTCTGTCGCAAAATGTCGAAAATCCTTGTGCGGCCCCCGTAACACTCGCCGATAGCACCCCCAGCCTTGATGCCACCGCCGTCCCCGACGAAGCGCCCGATGTTGTCGCTGCGCCTGAACTTATTATTGACCGCAGCGCCGACGAATATCGGCTTTATGTGTTCGACATTGATGCATCGGTCATCAACTTCACCATTGCCGAAGCCCCTAGCATTGCTGGCACATTCGGCACATTCGGCCACTGGTTCGAGTTCATCTATATCCCAGAGCAACAAGGTTGGTGTGCAGTGTTATGGCTAGATATTGACGGTAACTCAGTAAGTACAGGCAACGATATTATAAATACCTTTATGATTGAGGGTTTTCAGGCTGAACGGTATCCGGTTGGTCGTTTTGTGGGCGCGGCCACAACCCTCATCAGCGATCTCAGCGTCACCAATGATATTATTATGCGCGGGCAAATTGAGCTAACGGGTGTGGTGCGCGACTTAGAAGTGCCTGTTCAGATAGATATTGTAGAAGAGCAATTGATTGCCAACGCAAGTTTCTTGATTAACGCCAACGATTTCGGGGCAAATCTACCCGGTGGCGGTGCAAGCCTCGACTCGAAAATCCGCATGGTAGGCACCCTCACTGATCCCAGTATTATAACAATACCCGTTGTACCCACTGCCCTCCCTAGCGAACCCAGTGAATAGGTTAAACCAGCATGAGCTATCAAATCTGCCCCAACTGTGAACACCGCAACCTGCCCGAAGCCACTTTTTGTTTTGAATGTGGCTCAAATCTAAACGATATGCGGCTGTTGCCGGGCCTAAAGCCACGCCATCATCAGTTTTTAGGCGGCAATGGACAAGAAACCCTAAAGCCGCGCAGCAAAAAAGATGTGGCCAATACCCGCGATCAACGCGAGTCGTCTTCACTCTATAATGCGGGGTTGCACTGTTTACGCTGTAGCTCCCTAAATCTGCCCAATGCTGAAACCTGTGTAGTATGCCACGCTAATCTCATTACGCCCGATGAAATGACAGGCCGCCTTGTTATGGGCAGCGCCCGCACCTCTGTGGGGCAGGTGCGCAGCAACAACGAAGACTCGGTGGGCTTGTGGGCCCGACAAGGGATTCTGCTGGGATTGGTAGCCGATGGCATGGGCGGGGCCGCTGCTGGTGAAGAAGCCAGCCGCATGACCAAAGAGTCTATTCAGGCCAATTTTGCCAGTGCCTTACGCGGCAGTGAAAATTTGGCAGAAATGACGGACGATGAGATTGCTGTCAAAATGCGTTTAGCCATCCTAACTGCCAATCGCACTTTGCTTAACCGCATTAAAGAAGACAACACCCTGCGGGGCATGGGCACAACCGCTACATTGGGCATGTTACGTGGCGACCGCTTGATTGTGGCTCATGTAGGCGATAGCCGTGCTTATTTGGTGAATGGGCAATTTGGCTGGATACAACAAGTGACCGATGACCATAGCTTTGTCGAGGCTTTGCTGGCTTCTGGACACATTACCCGCGCCCAAGCCGAACGCCACCCCATGCGAAGCGTGCTGTATCGGGCGCTAGGACAAAACGAAGAACTGGGCCGCGCTGATTTGTATATGCGGCATGTCACAGTCGGTGATCGGATCATTTTATGTTCGGATGGCTTGCCACGCCATATTAGCGATGATGAAATTGCCCACATTGCCATGGCCTACGATAACCCTGAAGAAATTACCCAAGCCCTGATCGATCTAACCAATAAGCGCGGTGGCGAAGATAATGTGAGCGTGGTAACGCTGCTCATTCAGCCCAGCGATGCACCTGCGCCCATTGAAAAGCTACTGCCAATTCCCGGTGAGCATGAAGAAGTGCAGCTTTCGACCGAAGACCCCTTTAGCACAGGCCGCATACCTGCCGACGAATTGGAAAAAGTTCGCCGCCAAGTCTCTCAAGCTCGTCGTCAAACACCCAATTCATAAGGAAAATAGCTATGCCATCTCGCTCTAGCCGCGTCGCCCGTATTATCCGACAACGTCGTAAACACCGCAGCCGTCGCTATGGGACTGCTGGCAAAGTGGGCACAATTGTGGGGTGTGGATTGAGTAGCTTGTTAACGTTATTGGTAGTGGGAGTTGTATCGGGTGTGGGGATAGTGGTAGGCACTTATGCCATTTATGCCCGCCAACTGCCCCCACCAAATGCCATTGTCAGCGCCCAAGCCGAAAATTTTCAGACCACCATTTTTTACGACCGTACTGGCACAATTAAAGTTTATGAAGTGATCGATCCTGATGGGGGCGACCGCGAATATATTGCCCTCTCTGAAATGCCTGATCATCTGCTATGGGCAACTATCGCCATTGAAGATGCACGCTTTTACACCAATCCGGGTTTTGACCCCGAAGGCATTGCGCGGGCAGCATGGAGCAACGTCACCAGCAACCAATTACAAGGCGGCAGCACCATTACCCAACAGTTGGTGCGCAACCAGTTGCTCTCTCAAGAAGAACGCAACGCCCAAACGGTTGATCGCAAGCTAAAAGAGATTATCTTAGCCGCCGAATTGTCGCGGTTATACAGCAAAGATCAAATTTTAGAGTGGTATCTAAATACCAATTTTTATGGCAACTTGGCCTATGGGGTTGAAGCCGCCGCCCAAGTTTATTTCGATAAATCTGCACGCGATTTAACGCTGGCCGAGGCTGCTATTTTGGCCGCCATTCCTCAATCGCCGGGCATCAACCCGCTTAATAATCCAGGGCTGGCCGTCCAACGCCAACGGGTGGTGCTAAATGAGATGCTTAAACGTAACTACATCACCCCAGCCGAGCTAGAAGCCGCCCAAAATGAGACTATTGTGCTGCGGCCCTTTGCGCTGCGTTTCGACATTACGGCCCCCCATTTTGCGCTATATGCACGCGGCGAAGCCGAACGCATTTTGGACAATTTAGGGCTGGACGGCTCAGATTTAATTTTGGGTGGTGGGTTACGCATCTATACCACGCTTGATCTAGACCTGCAACGCCAGCTAGAGTGTGTCTCGCGCAGCCATGTAGGCCGCCTAAACAGCAACGACCCCACCTATGGACACAACACCAACAACGCCCAACCCTGCACCGCCCTTGAGTTTTTGCCACCACCCGATCCCAGCTTACTCTCGACACAGCGCACCGTTGACAATGCATCGGGTATTATTTTGCGCGGTAACACAGGCGAAATTGTGGCCATGCTGGGCAGTCTCGACTTTTGGAACGAGCGCATCGGTGGTGAATTTAATGTCAGCCTTGCTCAACGCCAGCCTGCTTCAACATTTAAGCCTTTTGTCTATGTGACGGCCTTTATCAGCCCTATCGGGGCCAACCGGGTGACGACTCCCGCCACCATGACCTATGATGTGCTGACTGAGTTTGATAACGGTGGGCCAGAACCGTATATCCCCTATAATATTGACCGACGCTTTAACGGGCCCGTCAGTATCCGTAATGCGCTGGCGCGGTCATATAATGTGCCAGCAGTGCAGGTGCTCAATTGGGTAGGCTTGCGTTCGGTCTTAAACACAGCCCACAGCATGGGCATTAACTCGATGAACGACAACATCAGCAATTATGGCTTGGCATTGGCATTAGGCACAGCCGAAGCCAGCTTGCTGGATATGACCTACGCCTATAATGTGTTTAACAACAATGGGTATATGGTGGGTACACCCGTCTATTCATTAGAGGCGCGGGCGGGCTATCGGCAGCTTAATCCAGTGTCTATTTTACGGATTGAAGATGCGAGTGGGCGCATTTTGTGGGAGTATAGCGACAGCTTCGGCACATTCGACCGCCGCGCTGTGCTAGAGCCGGGCATGGCCTATATGATTACTGATATTTTATCGGACAATAACGCCCGCATTTCAAGTAGCTTCGCACGCGGCAATGCCCTAGAACTTAGCCGCCCCGCCGCCGCAAAAACCGGAACCAGCGACGATTTCCGCGACAGTTGGACAATTGGCTATACACCGCAATATGTAGTGGGCGTTTGGGTCGGTAACACCGACAATAGCACCATGACCGACATCACGGGACTGTCGGGGGCGGCCCCAATTTGGCACGCCATGATGGAGTATATCCACATCACTAAAACACTGCCCGTCGAAACTTGGCCACAGCCCAGCACCGTGGTTGCACAAGATGTCTGCATGATTTCAGGGCTGTTGCCCAATGGTCGTTGCCCTACTGTGCGCGAAATTTTTTATTATGATGCCAGTCGCGGCATAGACTATCGGCCCCAAGCAGTTGATCCCTATTGGGTATCGTTGCGCGTCAATACCTGCAATAACACGCTAGCGGTGGCTTCTTCTCCTCAAGAGTGTGTCACTGTGCGCGACTATTTTCAGTATCCCAACGAGCTAATTGAATGGGCGACCCTTGCAGGCGTAGATTTACCACCCCGAAACTATGACACTGGCAACAACACGCCACTATTTAGCGCCGCTGCCATTTTCGAGCCAGAGTTACTAGAACATGTGCGAGGTACAATTGATGTGCGAGGCAATGCACAAGACGGTGTGCTAGACTTCTATCGGCTAGAGGTAGGTGTGGGTAATGCGCCACAGGCATGGCAACAAATTGGTACCGACCAAAACATAGGCGGCGCAAATATCAACTTAGGTACATGGAACACCGCACAAGTGCCCGATGGGCTTTATACTTTGCGCCTAACCGTAATCCGCGCCGATGGAACCAGCGAATTTGCTACCCGCGAGGTGATTGTGGATAACACACCACCTTCGGTTACACTCACGTCGCCAATTCCCAGTCGCACCTATCGCGCCTCGCAAGATGTTTATATCGAGATCACCGCCGAGCCATCTGACAATCGGCAAACGGCCTATGTGGCTTTCTATATAGATGGTGAATTAGTAGAGAGCACCACCCAAAGCCCCTATGTTTATCGGTGGGAAATTATAGAAGGCCGGCAAGGGCCGGCATCTTTTTGGGTTGTGGTAGGGGATAGAGCTGGTAATGAAACAACTAGCGATATTACAACCGTTCAGCTAGCGCCCTAGGCGTTTAGCAGATTCATAATTTCTTCGCGCAGGCGGGCCGGCGTAATGGGCTTGATCAGAAAAGTCGTTGCGCCGGCATTTAAGGCATCTTCGCGCACATGAGAGGCGCTATAGCCCGTATAAATAACCACCGGAATATGCGCGGTCTCTTGAGTAGAGGTGATGTGTGTACAGGCTTCTAGGCCGTTCATCTTGGGCATATCATAGTCCATCAAGATGATTTGTGGTTGTTCGGCAAGGGCCATCTCAATAGCTTGTTCGCCATCTTCGGCTTCAACCACCTCCCACTGATTTCGTCGCAGCGTCAACCCTAATAGCATCCGCATATCCGATAAATCATCTACCACAAGTATCTTTATAGACATTTACTATGCTCCAAATAACATAAAGTCCTAGGCCAATAAGCGTTCAATTTCTCCGATAAGTTGTGGCAGATCAATTGGCTTGGTCAGATAAGCATTTGCACCATTTTCCATTGCCCGATCAATCACGGTGGCATCGGTGCGGGCAGAAATAATGATAATTGGCAAATCTTTTAATGCTTCGTGTTGCCGCACCCGCCGACACAACTCGATCCCATCAATATCTGGCATCATCAAGTCAGAGATGATTAACGATGGTAGTTCTAGCTTGGCCAATACCAAACCTTCATCACCAGCATACGCTTCTAGCGTGTTATAGCCGCTAATCTGTAAGAATAGCGACAACATCTCGACTGTAGTTTCTTCGTCGTCAATAATCAGCAGTTTTTTCACCGAACAGTGCCTACCTTAACTCGCTGATCTCCCGTTGTTATGGATGGTACACTGATTAGATGAATATTACCAAACGTTGCCCCCACTTTCACCTGAATCGCGGGCAAGTCGGGATCATATTCTTCTGTGACAATTGCAAAATCAGGTTGCTCTAAATAGCGCTTAGAATGTCGGATGATGCGGCAAAGGGGCCCTGCCTCAATACGGATAATCGCAGGAATGCCATCGGGTATGGCCAAGCGCACATCGCCTGGCGCGGTCCCGATGCCCCCCGGCCAGAAGATG
>CAZLPC010000080.1:0-9852 GCA_964561305.1 uncultured Anaerolineae bacterium | reverse complement strand
CTGAGGACAATGGCCGCCCCTACCACAAACTGGGCCGGGAAATAGGCCAGCCGCCGCCACCAGTCGCGGTATAATTCCATTTGAGCAATGGTAATTACCAATGGTGGGATGATGCCAAATGCCCCCACAATCCGCAGATCGGGCATTCTCTCGAACATACCACCAGCGATCAAAATCGGTGTCAACAAAAACACCAACAAAATCATCGGTTGCACCAAATATTGCGAGAGGTGCATAAGCCCCATAAATTTCTTGGCCGGAGAAAACCGCTTCGAGCGCAACAACGGCCAAGCATGTTTGATCAAACATTCAGTAGAGCCGGTGGCCCAGCGTGCTTGTTGCATTTTATAGGCTTGTAGCTGCGGCGGCAACTCGCCGGGTACAGGCACATCTACTAGATATAAGAAATCCCATCCGCGCATCAGTGCCCGATACGATAGATCAAGGTCTTCGGTTAGTGTAGAAGATGACCAGCCGCCCGCATCGTCAATCGCCGATACGCGCCAAATACCCCCGGTGCCATTCATAGACATTGGCAGCCGCCCACGATTACGCGCCACTTGCTCGATGGCAAAATGCCCATCAATTGAAAGGGCTTGTAGGCGTGTAAGCCAGTTATAATCCAAATTTAGGTGATCCCACCGCGTCTGAATTAGCCCAAGATTGGGTGTTGTATTGAAGTGGGGCATGGTTCGGCGCAAAAAATCTTGAGGTGGAACGAAGTCCGCATCAAAAATGGCGGTGCATTCTGTGGTTAGCAGCGTGCGGCCATAAGCCAATGCACCAGCCTTATAACCTTTGCGGTCGGGGCGGCGCACCAATTCTATATTATCGAATCCTTTGGCGTTCCATTCTGCAATTTTAGCCCGCACTAGATCGGTGGTGTCATCAGTCGAATCATCCAAAATTTGGACGAAAAATTTATCTCGCGGATAATCTTGGCCGATACAAGCATCAATTAATCGATCAATCACATGGGCTTCATTGTAAATGGGTAGCTGAATGGTTACGCTTAAAAAGTCGTCATCTGCCACGACCGGCAGTTCTGGGCGGCGGCGGCGCGTCATAAGATAAATCAGCAACAATGCCGCAAAATTGCTAATAAATATCGTCAAAAAGACGACACAAATCACATAAGCAACAGCAATTAGTGTTAAAAACACGTCAATCATAAGCGCAGAAACCCAATACTATCAGTTGGATGAACAGAGTTAAATTCAATCGTTTAGAGTGGCATAGGCCTATTCATTTGGCAAGGGCATGTTTGAGTTTTGGCGGCCTGCTGATACAATAAAAGTCATGACAACGACGACAGCATCTCAACCCCATGCTTATTATGAATTTATTTTTCGGCGGGCCGCTGAGGGTATTCTGTTGGTTGATGCCGAACGACATGTGTCGTCGCTTAATCCGGCGGCGGCAGCTTTGTTGCGTATCAATCCTAATGATGTTATCGGCCTTACCCCTAAAGATGCCTTTCCTGCAAATCCTTTATTGGTGCGTTTGTTGCGCTCTGGCGAACCCAGCCCCATGACGCTAGACATCTTATTGCCGGGCGACCGTGTGGCGCAAGGGACAGCCGAAGATATGCCCGATGGGGGCCGTATCGCCGTTATTAATGATGTGACCGAACAACGCAGCCTAGAGTCGCGCCGCAGCGAATTTATCCGCACCATGGCCCACGACTTGCGCAATCCACTGAATGCGTTAAGTGGCTATGCTGACTTGGTGGCGAAATTTGGCGAGCTAAACGAGCGCCAGCAACGCTTCTTGACTCGCATTAAACAAACTAGCAGCAAGCTGCAAGAGCTAACCACCAGTTTGGTCAACTTGGCGTGGTTTGAAGCCAGTATGCCACTGGCTTATTTTCCTTTTGACCTTGTGAGCTTGATCCATGAAGTGGTGCGCCAAAAAAGCCCCATCGCTCAACAAAAAAATATTCGCATCATCACCAGTGTGCAAGATGCAATGCCACTGATTATGGGCCATCCAACTGCTATTCAAGCCGCTTTGTCGCATTTGGTAGATAATGCCATTCAATATTCTGGGCCTGAAAGTATTGTGATTATTCATGCGTGGCAACAAAATAATCTTGTCATGTGTTCGGTTGCCGATCGGGGCATGGGTATTTTAGATGATGAACTTGATCGCATTTGGGATCGCTTGTGGCGGTCACCACGTGTACAAGATCGGCCCGGTGGCGGCATTGGCCTTACCTATGCCAAAACCGTGATTCAGCGGCATGGTGGCAGCATTCGGGTCGAAAGTCGGCCCGATCATGGTACGACATTTACTTTCTCGTTGCCGTTTGTTGAAAAATCTTAATGACAACACTGGTCTCTACTAGAGTATGATTTTGTCCGATATGATTGTTTTAACTATTTTGCAAGAACGTTTTTAAGTAAATGTCTGGTGGAGGCCTAGGATGAGTGCAAATGCGAAAATTGCGGCGGTGTTTGATGCGGCTGATCTAGCATTCGCTGAAAAAACAGCAGATGCTTTAGCCCAGTTTGGCTTTGCTGCCACACTGTTCAATTATTCGACCCCGCCCGAAAGCTATGTTGATACAGCTAATTATTTATTGCTGATTTTCTCGCAAAATGCCCAAAGAACAGAGCATTGGCAAGCGGCTTTTATGGCATTTGCCAAGCGCCAAAAACCGCTCTGTGTGGTGCGGGTTGATGATGTGATATTGCCTGATACATTGCTGCATGTGGAATGGGTAGATTTTTCCTTTGGGCATCAGGTGGGTATCAATGGGCTGGTCTATGCGCTACAAAACCCAAAGTCTGCATCAATAGAAATTTCAACGGTTATCAACACACAAGCGGCCCAAGAACGGGTACTGCGTGGAACATTGATTGCGCTCGCTATTTTAATCGTTGGCATGATCATTTTGGCACTTGTCTTTTAGAATTTGTGATACAAGTGTATAGTGAAGGTGTTTGAAATCTTACACTTGGAGTAAATTTCGATGGGACGATGCCTCGTTCGATTGACCTTTAGTTTAGTTGGCGGCTTGTTTTTAGTTGGCGGCCTCTATTTGTTGTATACCGTGTTTATAGATACCCCCGATGATGTGGTGGCCACACTAGGCTTAAGCTCTGCGGCAACCAATGGAGTAGCTGCCCCGCCTCAACCTGATGCCGAGATTGCCGCGCAACAAGACGAACAAATTGCTGCATTTGGTGGTGATTTGGATACTCAAAATATTATTGATAATAATATTGTTGTGGATGGCCAAACCGATGTGCGTATTTTGCGACCAGTGGGTGTGGATGGCAATAATAGCCCAACCACCGATATTAATGGACAAGGCGGCGCAGCAGCTAGCTATGAACAACGCCTTGTCGAGTTAGAATGGCCAGAATCGTTTCGGACAGGTGAATCGGGCACAGTGCGCTTGTCTTATAAGGCGCTGTCGGCGGGTTCTTCTGGCCCAGAAGTGACGACCAACGCCCTACGTGCCCAGCCCATTCAAGTATTAAATTGCTATGGCGATTTTGAGGCGTTTGTTACGGCGCGAATGATCACGCCCGATTCATTTAAGCTCGAAACACTAGATGAAAGCACCAAGCGCGTCGAGCAGGGTCAAGAAGCCACTTGGCGCTGGACACTGACTCCTGAAAAAGAAGGCTCATTTGTAATGACGCTGGCGCTACAAATTGAGTGGCGCGTAAGACAGGGGCGGTCGCCGTTGCCCGGCTTGTGTAGCAGCCTTGCCGATGGCACACCCAACACCATTTGGGGACAAACCGTGCAAACTGAAGTGAACTATGTGCTGGGCCTTATCACGATTGAGCAAGCCAGCCTTGCTGGTACAGCTTTAGCTGTGATCGGTACTGTTAGCCAAGTTCCGTTGCTGATGGATATCTTATTAATCTTCTTTGAGCGACGTGCTGGCAAGACGATCAGCAATCGGGGCAGCAAGAAACGAGCCAAAAAGCGGCGACGCTAGCTCTTATAGCTCGCGGGCATCAATATAGATGGGTTTGTTGTTCCATGCTGGTTCCCAATCGTTGACTAATGGACAAAACATAATCCAATAGTCTTTTTGGTCGCTGGCTTCGTTAAAAACAAAATTGGGGACTGGATCGCTGCGATCTATCACCCACACTAGCTTAGAGACATTAGAGATAATGGCATAATCACGGATTTGGTCAAACAATTGTTGCAGTAAGGCCTTGTTCCGAATGCCGACTTCATCAAACATGCGCCATGTTCTGGCCCGCCGCAAGACTTCCTCGGCGGTGGGCCAAGGCTCATCTGCCGAAATTTGCTGAGAGACAAGGCTTTGATCATAGATGCTGATGCTTGCGATTGAGTCATTGTCGGTGGCAATAAACTGCTGAAAATTATAATCCATTAGCGATGTGGCTACGTTTGGCACAAACAAATCGCGCAGCCCAAACGTTTCTTCCGTAAGGTCGCTTTGTGGATCATCGTAAGCATACGACTCATATTGAGGTTCTGCAATAAGCGGATAGGGCGTATAAGTAAGATACAACACCATCCTTAACTTATGAAAGCCCACTTTTTCTAGCATACGCACTGATGCGACATTGGTGGCAATCACATCAGCATACATGCCATGCACCCCTTCAGAATAAAGGAAGTTTAGCTTTTCTTCTTGCATGGCATTGGCTATGCCCATCCGCCGATAATGTGGGTGTACACGGGTATCAAAACTATAGGCCAAGCGCAACGTCTCTGTGCCGATTTGTGTATCTTTGATGGCAATAGAGGTAACACCGATGGGCCGGCCATCTTTTTCTGCGATAAATAGATATGGATTTTCGTATAATAAAGCACGGTCAACAAAACGCCGCCGAAAATGTACAAATGGATTTGGCTCGCCGCGTGGTGAAAGGCGCTCTAACTCCATGAGATACGGTTCATCGTCTGGGCGATAATGCCGAATAATGAGCCCCCCAAACTTGTTGACCGACGGCACAATCCCCGGATGCCTTCCATTGGGTGGGCGCTGATCAGCCATAATGAACCCCGTCATCTTTATGCTCAATTGATCAAAGCTATAGACATACTGTTTTACCCAATTTCGAAAAGCAGTGTTCACATACTGCTAATAATCTATTGAGGAAAAATATGCTCTACATTAAAACTAAATGTTTTTTTGCCAGATGCAAGCCCACAGCGTTTGAATTTGGTACTAGTATCGTTATAGTAATGCTTCAATACACTCGGCGGCGCGGGCTGCTCCGCCCAAGCCAGCTAGGGTTGTGGCCAGTCGTTGTGCGGTTTGGCGCACACTATCATCTGTGCCAACTGCCCGAATTGCAGACAGCAACTGGCCATTTTTGACATCGTGGGCGCTTAGATTGAGGCCCACCTTCGCATATGACACACGCTTGGCTTGTCCGCGTTGGTCGGCGGCATGAGGCACAACCACCTGCGGAATGCCATGCACCAGCGCAGCATGAGTTGTACCCATACCGCCATGATGTACCATTAGATGCAAGCGCGGTAATAGGTGATCATAGTCTACCCAATTCAGTAGGCGCGTGGTAGGTGGTAATGCGCGTTTTAACTCATCTTTTTGTTCGGGTAAGGTGGGTTGCCGCCCAATAACCACAATCGGTATCCAGCCAAGACGGGCCGTGGCCTGTGCCGACCACGCAAAAAAGCCTAAATCACCCGTAAAAACACTGCCAAGCGTGATCAAAACGGCAGGTTGGGGCGGCAGTTCTTGTTGCCAGTGGGGTGCGGAGCCAATTGGAGGAGTGGGGCTACCCCCTACAAAAACAGTTTGCGGCAAAAATGGCGGCTCGTTTTGATACCAATCTGCATTGAAATAACTGACGTGTAAATCCGCTGATTGTACTGAGGGGGTTGGGCCGGTCGCAAAGTTCTCACCAGCAACACCAAATTGATCGCAGAGCCGCTTAATGCGACCGCGACTGTCTTGGGCCAGTTCTTTTTGGACAGCGAACAGGCGGTTTTCGTCTAGATCTTGAGTAGCTGGCCAGCCGCATACAACCATTTTCACGCCTAGTTTTTCGGCAGCAATGGCCGAGGCGCTAATAAAGGGATCGGTGATGAGGAGATCGGGCGGGCCGATGCGGTCGGCAAGTGCTAAAAGACACAGCACCGCCGCAGGGATCAACTCTTCACTTAGCCATGTATCAAGTGCCCGCCGATAGCGAATAAAAATGGCCTCTTGGGGGGCAATACTGTTGACATCGGGCAACGGGGGTGGGGGCCATAACCAGCCAGTTTCATCAATTGCTTCAAAAGCCAGCCCTTTTTGACGGATATGCTCACCAATGGTAGCTTGGCTAATCCAAATAACACTGTGTCCTTGTGCTTGCAGGGCTTGGGCAGTTTTAAGATAGCCACCCCAGTCTAAATGCCCAAACAAAGGAGCCGAAACAAACCAAAATGTTGCCATAACTCATCCACTATGCTTGCAATTTGTGCTTGGTATGTGATTGCATTCAGCGCAAGCATAGCGGAAGTATGGTGCGAATGCTAGAAGATTATGCCAAACACAATGGCGAGAATGCCGCCACCCACAACCAACTGCAATGCCTGTACCTTTTGGGCATCATCGTCGGCTTGTAGATACCAGATGCCGCCAGCAATAGCCACAAATACGCCAATGATCGGCGCAAGTCCTAATAGCACCTTAAAGACAAACCAAATCGAGATGATCACAAACATGATCATGGATAAACCAATGAAAAGATTGACAAGATTTCTGTTCTTATCTTGAGTTGTCATGATGTACACTCCTGTCTGCGCTACAGATGTTCTTTCTAAAAATTAAATACGCCTGAGCCTGACAAAAGTTGCAAAATTAATCGCTAGGCAACAACAGGGTTAATGTGGTGTGGTCGCCGTCACTATCTAGCCTAACAAGCCCAACCAGCGCCTCAACTGCTGCCGCGATAAATGGCAGGCTTAAGCCAACGGCGCTGCGTTTGCCTGCTTCGCGCATAGTAGATTGGCTATAAGGCATGAAAACCGCATTTGGCAAATAAGTGTAGTCAACGCCTTGTCCGGGGTCTTTAATGGTGATAACGATATGGTTGTGATCGCGGTAGGTGGCAATTTCGATAGTGCTGCGTGGCTGACAAAACTTGATACTAGTATCAAGAGCCGCTTCAATAATGCGTTGCAACAAGCCGGCATCAGTTTTTAGGCTGATAGGCGTTGCAGCAGGATGATGCACAATTTCAATGTGATTCTCGCGCCCAATTGGGCTGGTATTTTGGATGCTGCGCTGAATAAGCTGATCAATGTCTAGGGTTGTTTTAGTTGGCGACAACTGATTATTTTTGAGGCGAATGTAATCTAAGGTATCCATGCTCATCAAACGCAACCGATAGCTTGCAGTCAGCATGTTTACGATAAATTGGCGAATATCGGGCAGGGCATTAGGGCCATCTTCTAAAATTTCGAGGGCCAATTGCAGGCTATATTCAATAATACCCAATGGGCTATTGATGTCATGGGCGATAACATCCAATGCACCCACCAATGAGTCTTGTTGGTGGTGCAATAGTGTATTAAGGCGGGTTTGTAGCTCGAGCAGATTCAGGGGCTTATACAACAATTCGGTGGCCCCCGCTGTCAAAGCCGATTCAAAATAATCGGGGTAGGTAATGGCAATTTTAGGAATATGGGCCACAACTGCATTATTCTGTAAGCTAGAAAGCCACGCCAAATCTGCTTCTATATCATTAATATCAATGATAATGGCGATGGCTTCCTGATTAATCTCATTGCTAAATTGTGGATCGTCAATACCAATAACAGCTAAGGCTAGGCTAGCTTGTAAATGAGATAATGTAATAGATGAGCCGTAAAAAAGGAGTTGTTTGTCCATCATTTTAAGAAATTGGCAGTCCTATCATGTCAATAACTTGATAAGTGTTTACTTTGTTTTCGCGCCCACGAATTTCTTGCGGGCCCTCATAATGTACTTCTACCCATGCTTCCACAATTTGATAGGTGCTTTCGCTGATGGTGATGGTGTTGCCATGACTCATGGATTGTAAGCGCGAGGCTAAATTAACGGTGTCACCGACAGCAGTATAATCCATTACTTCGGGCGTTCCGATATTGCCCACCACCGCAAACCCGGTATGAATGCCAAAATTGATCTTCAGATGAAACTCTGGAGCAAGTGTCTGATGAAATTCGTTTAAGGCCCGATGAATGCCAACGGCCGAGGCGACCGCCCGCAATGGGTGTTCGGCTAGCTCAATAGGCGCATTATAAATCGCCATTACACCATCGCCTAAAAATTTATCTACGGTGCCGCCAAATCGTTTGATTTCTTGCACCATTAACCCATGATAGGCATTTAGGATATTGAGGAGCATCACCGGATCAGTTCGCTCAGAAAGGCTCGTAAAGCCCTCTAAATCGGCAAACATCACCGTGATCTCACGAATAGCGCCGCCTAGCTTTGCACTTTCAGGGTTTTGCATCAAAGCATGTACAATATCCGGCGAGACAAAGCGCTCAAATATGCGGCGCAGTTCTTGGCGTTGTTGGCGCAGCGCATCGCTCTCGGCTTTGTTCCGCAGGCGGGCATCTACCCGTGCCAACAATTCTTTAGGGCTAAACGGCTTCGATATATAGTCGTCTGCTCCCAAACCCAGCCCGCGCACACGGCTTTGAATGTCGCTTTGAGCAGTGAGCATGATAATAGGAATTTGGGCTGTTTTGGGGTCGCCTTTAATCAATGCACAGGCCTCAAAACCATCCATGCCCGGCATATTGACATCTAAAATGACCAGATCGGGGGGGGCATTTCGTACAATTTCAACCGCCGCGGCCCCTTCTGTAACCATAATAGGCTCATAACCTGCCGCCAAAAGCGTTTCGGTGATGATTTCGCGATTTGCAAAATGGTCTTCGGCAACTAATACTCTCATAGATTTAGGGCCCTAGCTAACCCAAGTATTGCTGAAGTTTCATTGCCAATGTTCTTAGGTCTATTGGCTTAGTGATATAGTCGTCGCAGCCTGCTTCCATTGCACGTTCACGGTCGCCAACCATAGCGTGGGCTGTTAGTGCGATAATAGGGATATGGCGCAAGGCGGGGGTTTCTTTGATGTGGCTTGCGGCTGTCCAGCCATCCATCTTGGGCAGCGACAAGTCCATCAAAATTAAATCAGGAATCATGCTATTGGCCAAATCAACGCCTTCTTCGCCGTCTACGGCCACTTTAACCTCATAGTTAAGTGATTCTAGAATATCAATAATCAAGATGCGGTTATCTGGATTATCTTCCACCACCAAGATCTTTTTACTCATGTACCTTTTCTCCAACCATTGCGCGATATGTGTTTAGCTGTGTTTAGTATAGCGTGTTTTCAGATTGAGGTCTTTGGGAAAAAGCCGATTAAAGATGGGGCGTTGCATGGCATTTTTAGACCCGCTACAATCGCCCCACACACGATCAATCATGAAAGAGAGTGATATATAGATGGCGCGTTTGCTTTCTGAATTACTTAGTATGCTGCCATTTGAATTTGAAGCACCCGACGAAAACCCCAGAATTAGCGCGCCCGTTACCGAAAACGCCCAACAAGTTGAACAAGGTGGTTTGTTTTTGGCCCGCATGGGGCGCACCGCCGACGGCCACCAGTTTATTCCGCAAGCTGTAGCGCGTGGCGCGGCGGCAATTGTTGGCGAACGCCCTTTTGCTGAAGTGAAAGCCCTATTAGGCAGCACACCCTATGCCCAAGTAATAAATGGCTATGAGGCCTTTGGCTATTTGGTGTCGGGTTATGAAGGCAACCCTTCGCGTCATCTTATTGTCATCGGTGTAACTGGCACCAATGGTAAAACCACTACTGCTACCTTAATTTATCATAT
>CAZLPC010000079.1:5520-9861 GCA_964561305.1 uncultured Anaerolineae bacterium | reverse complement strand
CACAAATACCACTTCAATGATAACTGTGCCACCTAACAAAAAACCAGCTTGCAACGCTATAGTGCTGAGAGTGGGCAATATAGCCAATCTTAGCGCGTGATCTAATAAATCAATCGGATAAAGCCCCTTAGCCCGCGCTGTGAGGATATGGGGCATGGCATAAACAGCCTGCAAATTGGCCCGCAAAATAGCGGCGATACTGCTGGCAGCATGAAACCCCAAAACACCACATGGCAAAATGAGGTGCAATGGTGTAGATGAGCCACCGGCTGGCAACCAAGCGAGTTCTAAGCTAAATAGATAGATACTCACCAGCGCCGTAACATAAATTGGCACTGCTTGAGAGAGGGTGATTAGACTATTGGCACAGATACGGATGGTACGTGCCTCTACAATTGCACCAATGCCCAGCCCAAAACCAAGCGCAATCGCTACACCAAATGCCCCCACACCCAACGCAATGGTGGGTCCAAGCCGACTAATGATCATGCTGCTCACATTCTCAGAACTCATCAGCGATTGCCCCCATTTGCCCTGTAACACATCGCTAAGATAGCGACTATATTGCAAAAATAGGGGGTCATCTAAGCCTAACTGAGTACGACGCTGCTCGATTTGTTGAGGGGTAAGATATGCCCCATCGGCGGAAACAGCGTCGCCCGGCAGCAGGCGTAGCACCACAAATACCAGCGTTAACACTAGCCACACCACCATGATGTCACGCACCATTACACCAATCATTAATTCTCAATCACCAAATTGGTCAATAGCGGCCACCAGCCTTGGCGGGCAAAGATAAGACCATCTATGTTAGAGCGCACACCAACAATGTTGGTATAGTCACGGATTGGTAGAATAAGGGCTTGCTCCATAATGCGGCGCTGAATACTCTCATAGAGTTGAGTGCGTGTGCCATCATCAGTGGTCTGAGTGGACTGTACCAGCCATTCCTCAAGCGTATCATCCGCAGCATAGCCCGACCAATTGCGGTCGCCAGTTATTGAAAAATAGCGATTAAGGATGGTTGGCTCGGCGCTAAACTCGTTAAATGCGATCAGATGATAATTGCCACTTTCGACAATAGCTTGTAAATCCGCTAATCCTGCTACCTGAACCAACTCGACACGAATCCCTAGCTCTAGCCACTGGCTTTGTAACAACTGGGCCACTTCTGGCAGCGACCCATAGCCCATAAACACCACACGCAGCGTAATCGGAATCCTATTTTTCTCTAAAAAGCCGTCTTCGTTGCTGTCGGCCACACCTGCTAACCGAAACAAATTGCGCCCTTCATCAATGCTATATACATACAACCCGCGCATTTCTCTATCATAATAAGGCGTGCTGCTAGAAAGCGGCCCATAAGCCGCATCTGAAAATTGGTCAAGGAAGATTGTGCCATTAATTGCCTCACGATTGGTTGCATAAAGCAAACCTTGTCTGAAGCGAAGATCATCGGTCGGAAATTGGCGCGTATTGAAATAGAACTGAAGCGGATTACCCGGTATTGGTTGGGCCAAAACATTAAAGTCATTGTCTTCTAACAGCAACAACGCATCAGTTGCGGGTAGTTCGCCGACAATATCTACATCGCCAGCCGTAAGTCCAATCCGACGTGTTTCGGGCGCTTCATAAAAGCGGAAAATGACGCGCTCGACAGATTGGTTGGTGTAGGGGGCATAATAAGGCGGCCCCCACGTATAGTTAGGGTTGCGCCGCAGCACAATACGGTCGCCGGGCACAAACTCGGTCATCTCAAAGGGCCCGGTGCCTACTTGATGAAATTGATAGGTTGCATCGGTGGTGTTGGCCAGAGCAGTGGGGCTGGCAATGCCCAAATAGGGTTGGCTAAGGCCGTCTAGTAAAGGGGCATAGGGCTGGCTTAGGTTAATTTGGATAGTATAGGGATCAATAATGCTATAGCCCGCATAAGACGGCCCCAACAACGATAGCGCTTTGCGCGAGTTAAGGGCGGGATCGGTTACGCGGTCTAAGGTCACACCTACTGCATCGGCGTTAAAAAGAGTGTTATCATGAAAGCGGACATCTTGTCGTAAATAAAATGTATAAATGAGACCATCCGAGCTAATCTCCCAGCGTTCGGCCAAGCCAGCGACAAACGCATTGGTCTGTGGATGCCGATAGATAAGGGTATCATAGACATTATATAACGGAATCGCTAGCTCTGAAGAACTATGAATATGGGGATCGAACCCGCTAGGTAGCAGGGTCAGTCCATACGTAATGGTGCGCAGGTTTTGCCCTTCGGTAGTATCCGATTCTGATAAAAGAGTGCTGGCCACAGCAAACCCAACTGCTAAAACAACACAGGCGGCTATGATTGTTATGGTCAAAAATAACCCAAACCGCGATGTGCGGCGTTTTTTCTTTGTTAGTGCCATTGTAAGGGGCTACTCCGTGTTTTTCAGAAAGTGCTTGTGTATGATGTGCCATTCTAACTCACTGATTTGTGAAAAATGAAGAGATGTTTAAACAACTTATTGCGCGATCTAGTAATTTTTCTTAAACTTGCATCGTTCGTGCTATTCATGCTTTGCTTCGACCCAAAAATTTAAGGAGCGTTTAAAAATGCAACGTCGTTTGTTATTGGTAATGCTGGTTTTTGTGATGGTGGCCGCGATGGTGATGCCAGTCGCTGCCTCGAGCCAACCTATCGGTTCTACTGAGGGCCAATCGCAGGTAGTTGGTGAAGTAATCCGTATTGGAACCGATGCGGCCTATCCACCTTTTGAGGAACTTGATGAAGATGGCAACTTTGTGGGCTTTGATATTGACTTAATGGAAGCCATAGCCGAAGATGCTGGCTTTGAAATTGAGTGGATTAATGCTCCTTTCGATACCATTTTTACTGCTTTGTCCGAAGGTGAGTTTGATGCGGTCATTTCTGCCTCTACTATCACTGAAGAGCGTGCAGAAATTGTTGATTTTTCTGAGCCATATTTTGTCGCCAGCCAAAGCATCTCGGTTTCAGTTGATTTAGAAGAAGAAATTTTTGGCCCAGAAGACCTCGTTGGGTTGCGGATTGGCGTTCAACTTGGTACAACAGGTGAACTGTATGCCCAAGAAGAACTAGAAGGCGTTGAAGTCTTCAGCTTCGACACCGCGCCATTGGCTTTCCAAGCTTTAGGACAGGGCGATGTGGATGCTGTGATTGTGGACACCCCCACCACCGAAGAAATTTTGGCCACCAATCCTGACCTTGAAGCAGTTATTGTGGGCGATCCATTGACCGAAGAATTTTATGGGATTGCTGTTCGTCAAGATTTCCCAGAACTACTTGAAGCGATTGATCTCTCTCTCGAAAACCTCATTCAAGACGGTACTTATGCCGAAATTTATGAGGAGTGGTTTGATGTAGAGCCACCCGACGACTTCTTGCCTGATGAGGATGAAGACGACGAAGATGATGATGACGACGAAGATGATGATGACGATGAAGACGAACCAGTAGCCACCGAAGAACCTGCTAGCTAGGTGTCTATGATTTAACAAATGGGCAAGGCCGCCACCCGGCGGTCTTGTTGCCTAATAAATTATTTAATTTATATTCAAAGGTAAAGTATTGTTGATGACAACCTCCACTCCGCCAGAGTCAACGCTTGAAATAGAACCACCATCTCTACGGGATCGCCTTATTTTTATCTATCGTCAAATACCTTGGTGGATGATTATCCTCGCGGTTACGCTTTTTTTTGCTTTGTTATATATGTTCGGTGACCCTGATCGTCGCCAAACCATGTCGTTTCTTGCAGATCATCCTAAACTAACGACCAATAACAAGTTCAATGTCACTTATGAGGTATTGTCAGATGCGCTTATTGTGCAGCAATCCTCTTTGGTACTCGATCTTGAGAATCGTCGCTCGACGGTGTTGATGGATGATGTTGTCGAGATTGTGCCCGATGCGCTGTTGACCTGCCCACCTGATGCTAGCCCCGACTGTATTAGCCGTCGGGGATTGCTGTTAACCTATCGGGTTTATACGCTGCCAAGTGGGGCAGACCCCGATGGCGTTATTACTGTTGATGGCATATTACTCAATGAATCTGATGGCAGTGCCGACGTTTTGTTAGCGGACGGCCGTGAAATTACCATCGAAACCACGCAAATTAGCGAGCGTGGCAGCGGCGTTTTGGCCTGTGACCGTGTGGCAAACCCCGATTGTGAGCCATTGCAGGGCGAGGTGGTAACTTTTCAACGTCCTTTTGTGTTGCAACAAGGAATTGAAGCCCGCGGCGATTCTACGGTTCGATTTTTAAGTGATGGTTTTGAGACCGTTATCCGTACCCAATTGATCAGAAACATCGAAGCAGGCGAGCT
>CAZLPC010000079.1:0-5510 GCA_964561305.1 uncultured Anaerolineae bacterium | reverse complement strand
TTGCGAGGGCTATGCCTTTGAACCATGCAAGCCACAATCTGTGCTGTATGGTGTTGTGCCCGATAACACTGTGGGGGTTGAAACCGGGCGCGAGGGCAACAATATTGTAGTGAGAACGGTCGATCAACAAACCCAAACCATTGACCCAAGCCGTATTCTGACACGCCAGCCCGCCGAAGTGACTTGCGATAAAAGCGCCGATCCACGCTGTCAAGATTTTGATGGCGAAGCATTTGAGCTGGCAGGACAGATGGTCAGTGGTCGGCTGACACAAGAAACCGATGTGCATTATTTTATTCAACAGCCCGGACGCTCAGAGGCGCTACGGTTTGTGCGGCGTAGTGTGGCGACTGAAACCCGTACCCCAGAAGAATGTGTGGCGCGTGATCAAGATCCGCCGTGTTTAATTACGCTATCGTTTGAGGGGGAAACGGTCGCGGGGCGTGTTGTCTCTGAGAGTAGTAGTCAAATTGTCTTAGAGACCGTAGCCGAACGTGTGGTGCGGATTGATGAATCTGATATAACAGATGTTAAGCGCCGTGTGCCCGGCGACTGTGCGTTAAACAACCCGCGTGGCTGCAACGAGGGTATCTGGCTTACTATTATTGTAACATTTTCGGCCTATAGTTTGGCGCTGGTTATTGGGCTAACATTTGGGCTTTTTCGGGTGTCAGGGGTTACACTTTTAGTCAACATCTCCACGGCTTATGTCGAGTTTGTGCGTGGTGTTCCATTAGCGGTTTTGCTGGTGATTTTTGCATTTGTAATTGGCCCACGTTTGCGCTCAGCTGATGGGATTGTGGGTGATATTGCCACAGAGGTCTATGTGGTCTTAGACGGCTTCGAGCGCAATGTTTTTGGTACAGAAAGCCTTTTGTCTGAGGCTATTATTGGCTTGGCAGTGGGCTATGGTGCGTTTTTAGCCGAAATTTTTCGGGCCGGTATTCAATCTATTCATAAAGGGCAAATCGAAGCCTCGCGCAGTTTGGGCATGTCTTACCTAGAATCTATGCGCCACGTTATTTTACCCCAAGCTATTAGGGTTATTTTACCGCCACTTGGCAACGACTTCATCGCTATGTTAAAAGACACCTCTTTAATCGCATTTTTGGCGTTGCCGGACTTGTTTCAGCGGGGGCGGGCCGATGCTGCTTCGTCGTATCGGGTAATTGATGTTTATATCGGTGTGGCGGTTTATTATGTGCTGATGACGCTGATTTTGTCTTTATTGGTGCGCTATATCGAGCGCCGTGTTCGCTTACCATAATTTAATGGGGATTGTTTAGGATGGCAGAAAAAACACCGATTATTGAGATTAGCAACATTCATAAGCGGTTTCATACACCCAGAGGTGTGGTTCATGCGCTTAATGATGTTAGCCTGACCATCAACACTGGTGAGGTGGTGACGATTATCGGCCCTAGTGGTTCGGGCAAAAGTACACTGCTGCGCTGCATTAATCGCCTAGAAACATTTGAGACAGGTAGTATTGTGGTGGATGGCATCCCACTACATGGGGCCAAGAACATCAACCTCATTCGGACTGAAGTGGGGATGGTGTTTCAGAGTTTTAACTTGTTTCCACATAAAACTGTGCTAGAGAACATCACGCTAGCACAACGGGTTGTACGCAAGCGTAAACGCGATGACTCGGTTGAAAAAGCCCGCAACTTATTGCAAAAAGTGGGTATTCCTGAAAAGGCCGATGCCTATCCTAGTCAGCTTTCAGGTGGGCAACAACAACGTGTTGCTATTGCGCGGGCTTTGGCGATGGATCCTAAAATTATGCTGTTTGATGAGCCAACTTCGGCCCTTGATCCAGAAATGATTAACGAAGTGCTAGATGTCATGAAAGAATTGGCGAACGAAGGCATGACCATGGTAGTGGTATCGCACGAGATGGGTTTTGCCCGCGCTGCTTCTGACCGCACCATTTTTATGGACGCTGGGCAAATTGTCGAAGAAAACACGCCCGATCAGTTGTTTGATCAACCTTTAACCGAACGGACGCGCCTCTTCTTAAGCAAAATCTTATGAGCGGGGTGGGGTGGCAGCAGCAGAAGATTGATAGCTGAAGAAGTTGGTGCAAGAAAGCTCGTCTTCAGCAGCTATAATTGCCTCTGCAAGTTGTGGATGTATGTCTGTAGCCTTGTCCAACATAATGTCGTCGGCGATCACTTGTAAAATATTGCCCAGCAAGAAAGATACTTCTTGGCGGCTTAGATAAAAAAGCCACACCGACGGCGCAAGTTCAATAGCCTTGGTATAAGCTGCCTCTGCTTCGGCATAGTCTCCTAAATTACAATATGCCAACCCGCGCAGATAATAAGCATCGGCCACCATGTTGGGCACACCAATAATCTCTTCAACTTCTGCATGAATCAACGGTTGTGTTTGATTTATCACATCTTGATATTGGCCCAAAGCCAAATTGGTGACAACTGCTATTACGATGTCTTGATAAGGCAATGGCGATGCCCCAAACGCCGCAGACATTAGGCGTTCACTATAGCTGGGATCAGGAAATAGGCGTACAACCGTTTGCACGGTTTGCACCAAGTCCAAGAAGCGTCCTTCTCGAATAGCGAGGAGTACAGCATAAGTATAGGGGAAGTTGACAGGTGGTTCTAATGCAATAGCGGTTTCAAAGTCGGTGCGTGCCTGTTCAAAATTGCCACTAAAATAATAGAACGAACCACGGATGGTATAAGCATACCAATCATCAGGGCGTGCTATTGCAATTTGTGAAAGCTGACGGAGCGTTGTTGCATAGTCAGAATTAAAAACTACGCTGATGTAAAGCGGCATTGTCCACCCGTCTGGCCCCAACCGTTGCGCAGTAGCGAGGTCTTGGCTGGCACGCGCCAAGTCCCCTAACTGAAGATAAACCAGCGCCCGTTGCATGTATAGTAGAGGGCTTGGCTCACGTTGTACAGCTGTGTCGAAGGCGCGCAAGGCAAGCTCAACGTCTGAAGCAGACTCTGAAGCATAGAGAACGCTTGCTTCTGCAAGGAGGGCTGTGATCGAGTCACCGATTATTGGTGGGGCATTGATGCCATCTGGACTAATAACCAGTTGTTGTTGCGAAATATCAGATATCTGCAACGATTTAAACGCATTCCCATCGGCGGCATACAGCGTCGCGAGTATAGTTAACACATGATATAACAGCGATTCTTCAAAAACATTTGTAATCCGAGTTCGGGCATTCGAGATGCGTTCTAGCTCTGCGCGATTAAATTGGTTGTACTTGAAAGGAGATAGAGAGCCAACCTGCACGTCTGCTTGGATAAAATCGTCTGTATAAAATCCCCAAATAATCACAGCAGCATTGTTGGCTTCGGCTGCCAAACGTGCTTCATTGCTGTTGGTAATTACACTGGGATAGATGCGAACGCTGATTTCACTGTTATTAGAATTTTGTTCTAGGTGTTGGCTTAAATCGTTGGCAATGAAGCGAGAATGCGTGCGCGGTGAGGTATCAATGGCTTCTAGCTCGGCTACTAAAATCAAGATATGGTTAGCTGGCACAGGATCGCCAACATAAGTAGCTGCCTGAAACTGTGACTGGGTTGGGGTGCTGTTATTAGTGTTGCCATCAGAAAGCGAGAGATTGCCCCCCGATATTATCAACACAATTACCAATACGATCATCAGAGCAGCCACCACCAACCCTGCAATGATACGCAGGTTATGAAGCGGTAGCACGATATTGGTAGTGGGTGTTGGGGTTGGGGGCATAGATTGAGCTGGTGTCGAAACTGGCAATGCTATGGTGCGGTCGTCTTCGGGTTGAGAAGATGAGAGTTGAGGAGATGGGGGCATAGGTGTTTGAAAGCGTGATTTACTGGGCGATACAGTTGTGCCCTGCAAAATTTCTTCTAGCTCTGTCCCGATCCGTCTTACCGAACCGATGCGTTTGTTAGGGTCTTTTCGTAACATGTGTTCAAGCAATACAATCAGTGCGGGAGGTGTATCGGGCCGCAAAGTGGCAATGTCTGGAATGGGTTCTACTAAAATCTGTGTGATAATCGTTGCGGGCTTGTCACCCAAAAAGGGCCGTCGTCCAGTCAAAAGCTCGAATAATACCACACCAAACGACCAAATATCGGCGCGTTCGTCGGGTTCATCGCCATCACAGGCTTCTGGACTAAGATAGGCATAGGTTCCGATGACGCTTCCCACTTCAGTCATGCGTGTTCTTCCGCCAATGTGGGCCACCCCAAAATCTGTTAATAAAGGCACGCTATTTTGATCCAGCAAGATATTGGCGGGTTTAATGTCGCGGTGGATAATTTTGAGATGATGGGCGCGGGTTAGGGCATCGGCAAGGCCTAGTCCAATTTCTAGCACCCGATTAATGGGCAAGGGGGCTTCTTGTGTAATCAGCGTATCGAGTGAGCCACCTATAACATAGTCCATAATAATGTAATAGGCATTGTCGTCAAAAATAGCCTCACGAATATTGACAATGTTGGGGTGATCTAATTGGCGCAAAATATCGGCTTCACGCTTAAATCGCTCAACAATTTCTGGATTGTCGCTGATATATTCAGGTTTTAAGTGCTTGATCGCAATTTGCGTATTGGTCTGGCGATCCATTGCCAGATAGACATTTCCCATGCCTCCGCGTCCAATTAAAGATAAAATCTCGTAACGCTCGCGTAAAATTGTTCCGATCATCTTTTTCCTGCTCACTCAAGTTCTAGATTTAGGCCATTGCGGCAAGTCAGTTCGCCAGCAGACCCAGCTTGGATATACGGCAAAAATATGGCGTTGTTCTCAAAAGTGGCGATGGTTGCTATATCTTCCGATGCTTCATTTAATTGCCCCAACTGGTTATACGCATCGGCACGTAAAAAGTATCCGTATACATTTTCTGGATCGCGGTTAATCACCTCAGTATAGGCTGCAAGCGCTTCCTCCAGTTGCCCTAGGTTGCAGTGGGCAAAGCCTTTCAGCAGATAATTCGCAGCAATGGTCGGATCAATGCCAATGGCTTCATCGCTGGCGGCGATGGCTGCCTCAAACTGACCCAGCGAAATATTGCCAAACGCTAAGAAAAATGGGCCAATTGGGCTTTGATTGGTAAGGGTATCACCCAAAACTGCGGTGCTAATGCGGCTACCCAAAAATGGATCGGGGAAGGTTTGCAACAGCTCGTTATTAAGGCGCGATGCTTCTTCTAAATTTCCATCACGTAGCTCTAAGAGGATCATATAAGGGTAGGGATAAACCGCCAAATTGCCCATGGAAAAGGCTTGGTTATATTGCTCGCGTGCCTTTTCATAGTCACCCAAATAAAAATACATTGAGCCTGTAAAATTCCATGCGAACCAGTCATCTGGACGTACTTCTAGAATATTTAAATAGGCTTCTAACAAAGCCTGATAGTCGGCGGGATTGGGTATAATAGCGCGGATATACAGCGGCCCTGTCCAGCGTGAATTGTTGGCGAGACGTTCGGCAGTTTGGGCATCGGCAGATGCGGCTTGAGCATTACCTATCCG
>CAZLPC010000078.1:0-9908 GCA_964561305.1 uncultured Anaerolineae bacterium | reverse complement strand
AAAATAAGGTGCGACAACGCCTGCCGAACTTGATCTTGGCTAAGTTCTAGCTGAACCGAGGTTTGTAACTCTATGGCTCTTACATATTTTTGAACAGGAACGGGCATGGGCCCTACATATTGGGTGCGATCAAAGGCTTCGCGGGCACGTTTCATGCCTTCTTCGGTGGCATTGTAAGAGTAGGTGAAGCGCCCCATTTGTCCAGCTTGGGCTACTTCCACCAGTTTTTCATTTTGTAGCTTCGACATCATCTCATCAATCAGTTGTGGTTCTAGGCGCATAACCTCAGACATGCGCTTCAGGCTTACCACACCTTCATTAAACAAGATTTTGAGGATCATATCTATCAAAATGGAAACCGGCACATCAAGTTCGGCAACTGTTTGTGGTGGCCGCATCAACTCGACAAGTGGATTAGAGGATGGTGCGGCGGTTTGAACAGGTGGTTGAATTGCATCCGTCATGAAAATTCTGACCCCTTTTGCATCGCTATGTCTATGTGATTGAAGAGCTTCATTCGTCTATCGAACGATTGGCCGAGAGCATCCATTGTTCGGCAAGGGTTTGGGCTAGCCGCTTATAGAGCTTGACCATAAACTCAGGTTTTTCGACTTCTAGGCGTACCAAATCATCATACGTTACTTTAAGCAAACGTGCATTAGTGCTGGCAATGGTGCTGGCTAACCGTTGCTGATTGATTAACAACCCTACCTCGCCAAACGATTGGCCAACGGTGATGATGCTAGCAGTATGAAGCTGGCCGTGTGCGTCTTCGAGCAACACCTGAACCTCGCCCTCTAGCACTAAATACATTGCGTCAGGCTCATCCCCAACTGAGAAGATGACTGCACCAGCCGCATAATCAATTCCTTCAGCATAATCAGCCACATCACGCAGAGCATGAACCCCCAAACTCCATGTTACACGCCATGGTTCATGTTCTACATCGGGCGGCAGTTCTTCAAGCACCATCACCGTTTATCCTGTTTGCTAATGTCGGCGGAACGCACGCAACAGCATGGTAACACCCACCAAAACAATCAAGGTTCCGATAAAATATATCGTACCTTCAATAATGTTGAAATTAGCCGATCCACCACTAATATCTACATAACGAGTGATTGTATAGGCCACCAATACAAACGCCGATAGCCACGTTAAGATGCCCACATGCCAGCCCCGAACAAGGCGTTGATAAGTAGCCGATGCCAGCAGCAATAGGCCCGATACTGCTGGGAAAACCCGCGTCATGAATGTAGAAGAACCACTGACCGCCAAAATAAGCAACGAGACACCAAATAAGATGACAGTAAAACCCCACGCCAGCAATTCTACTTGCCGTTCAGTCAATAAGTTAAGATTTACGCCAACACGTTCAGCCGTATTGTCGAGTTTTGTTTTTGTAGCCTTGCCTTGGCTGCGCATAACAGGCGGGTCTACATCGCCCAACTCGACACGGCGATCATAATCTGTGCTGGGGGGATAAGCTGATCCTGCTACATTTGGATTAGGTACTGCACCTAAGCGCCTACTTCCCAATGGGGGCGGATCATCTAAGCGCAAGGGGCCCGTACCCGCCGGTGGATATTGGCCTGCTTGTGGCTGAGGCGGATAGCTAGGCTGTTGGGGTGGAACATTAGCGCCACGATTAGAGGTGGGTGTCGCAGGATTATTGCCCCCAAAACGTGGATCATTGAGATCAACTTGCCCCCCAGTCGGAGGATATTGTTGGCTCCCTTGGGGTGGATAGCGTGGGTCGTTGGGAGGCGGATATTGTTGCCCCCCCTGTGGTGGATAAGCGTCGCGGGGTGGCGTGGGCGCACCCCCACCAAAACGCGGATCGTCAAGATTCACAGGCTCTTGTGGCGGATAACTGTCACGCGGCGGATAACTATCGTCGGCGTTTTCGTCATAGTTATATGGTGGTCGGTTGCCCATCTTAAAATATCCTTTCAAGCGTGCTGCAAATAGTGTAGCACGATGCACTTACGAGTGAAAACGGTTTTAAATCAACAGTTTATTACAGAAAAAACAAAATAATTTAAATCAGAATTCACGCACATTTCATAAAAAAACAGTATGATGATTGTGAAAAAAGTGTCGAATACCCCCAAATGTGCTTTTTAACGAAGGAGCTACTACCATGAGCGTACAATTCAGCAATAGCCCCCGCAAGGGTGTATCCCAACGGCATTGGTCACGTCAATCGCAACCCATTGCACCCGCCGAAATTCTCGTTAATCGCTTACAACATGGCTGGGCCTTGTCACCTGTTGTCAGTTGCCAGCAACATCACTATGGACCCGGTCGCACAATTGAGATTTACACGTTTACCCTAACACAAAATGACGATGTGTTGCAATTGCCTGTTCAATCTAATCCAGTGGTGCGGCGCATTATCCGCGATCATAGGCTACAAATCGTTAGCTAATCGTAGCTTGGCGGCCAAGGCCGAGGAAACGTTTTAATGGCGAGGGGAGGAGACTACTTAGGCGTTGGCCCTCCTCTTGGCTAAATGGCCGTAGTAGCCCCAGCGCTCCTAAATAGATCAGCGGGCCCAGCAATAACGCCCCTAGCGGCATTATATCCCATAAAACATATACCCCCACTGCCATCATAGCTCCAGCGGCGCTGAGTGGTATTAATGTGCCAAGCCATCTTAGCCCTCCCACCACATCGCGCAGTAGCCACCAAAATCCTATAAACAATACTATTTCCGATAAAATGGTGGTAATGGCCGCTGCCCGAAAACTGTATATTGGCAAAAATATTAAGTTGCCCACCACATTAAATCCCACCGCTATAATAAAAGCGCCTGTAATTTGGCGCTGACGATCTAGGGCAATTAATACATATTGGGTTAGGCTGTTCATCCAACCTATAGGAATGCTCCAGATCATGAGTTGCAGGGCAATTGCGCCATCGGGCAAAAATTCGGGGCCACCCAAAAAGCCGATTAAACCTTGTGCCAGTACCGTTGTAATAATTGCTGTTGGCAAGGCAACCAACATCAGCAACTTAATACTGAGTAGATAATTGCGCCGTAGCTTGTCGCGTTCGGTCAAGGCTTGGCGGGCCATCAAGGGCAATAGGGCCATTGTAAAAAAAGCTGGAATGATATTCAGCGCATCTAGCCACTTATAAGCCGTCGAATAAATCCCCACCACCGACACACCATTAATGGCCTCCATCAAAATGATGTCACTTTTGAAGAAAATAGTAGCCAAAAGGTGGTTGATCATCAGTGGCCATGCTTCGCGTAGCATAGTACGTTGCAGTTTACCATCTAGGCTGGGCTGCCAGTTTTTCCGAATGAGCGGCCATGCCAAGCCCATCAATAATAAAAATGTGACGAAATTGGTCAATATGCTAGCGGCCGCCAAGCCTATAACCCCAGCCCCCAACAACAACGCGCCCAATCCTAAGCAGACCTTAACTAGGGTTGAGATGGTGGTCATGGCCGCCGGATATTCAGCTTGCTCGAAGGCATAAAACAACGCTGTGAGGCCTGTGCTGATGCTGTTAGGGATTAGGCCAATATAAAGCAAGATAATCGCAGTGATGGCGGTGGGGTCTAGCGTAGGAGCAACGGTGAGGTTACGTACCCCCAACACCAAGAGGAGAACGGGTAAACCCATAGCGGCCAAGCCCAGACGGAGGGCGCTGGTGTTAAACAGATAGCGGCCTGCTGCGTTTTTGTCACGGGCTACATCACGGGTGAGCAACGTATTTAGCCCAAAATTGGTGAAGATGTCGAACCAGCCAAATACCACAATCGCATAATAATAGATGCCGGCATCGTTGGGCCCCAAAATACGCAACATGATAAAGGCAAAGGCAAAGTCTATACCACGATTAAACAAGTTCAACACAATCGGCGCAAGGCTGTTTTTCAGTAGGCGGCGGCCATCATCTTGCTGGCTGGCTGGCGCAACAAAAGCCCGCCATGCCCACACCATCGCTAAAAAAAACGCCATCATGCCGCTTACAAAGCTCAAAAATGCGCCTAGCTGAAAACTGCGCGGGCTATAGCCAAAGCGGATTGTCCAAGCACCTGCTTCTAATTGCACGCCGCGCAAATTGCCATTAACTTGATGGATGGGGATTTCACGTTCTTCGGTGTTAGTAGCACCTTGTGGCTTAATGAAAGCCCGCCATCCATCGGCATAACTATCGGCCAAAACCAACCAAGATGCTTCGACGACGCTAGCATCTATGCTAACCGACATATCTTGATAGTGAGCGATTGTGGCGGCTTGTGCATCAAGGCAAGCGCCGCTTAAAGGCGGGATAAAGTTGAGATCATCGGGATTAGTTGGCAAAATAGGCGCTGGGCAATTTTCACCCGCCACATAGCGATTGCCAGTGGTCGGCAATGGCACAGTGTAGGCGCGTGGCAAGGCATCTATATTGCGATAAATGCGGACACCACCATCCACATATACTTCTTCATAACCGAGTGTGGCGGGATCATCTTCTTCGCGGATCAGCCAGTCGGTGATGATATAGCGTACATTCAATCGATCTAGCAATGGGTGTGCCAATGCTGTCGGATTATCCCACGCAATGGGGGCGATGCGGTTAAAATCCAATTGGCCTTGGGGAGCAATTTGGCTCATCATTTCAGCATAATCGGCGCTAAACAGGCTATCATAGCCGCGCACATCGTGCAGCCCATATTGCCAACCCCCATTGGCGTGCAAGGGATCTTCTTCCCATGCGTAAGATTGAATACGAAAGGGGCCCTCGGTTTCCATGCGATCTTGCAACCATGCTACTGATGGCGGGGTATAGGTTAACCACGCTGGCTCGGCACGCGGATAAAAGCTCCAACTGGCCACCATCAAATCAGCAGCTATCAATAGCACCGCCAAAACTGGCCACACCAGCACCCCGCGCAACTGCATTGCTTTTTGGCGTTGACTGAATGCAATAACGACACCACTACCGATCAGTAGTGCGCCCAAAATAGCGATATTTGCGGCCTGATAGCTATAAAATCCTTCAACCGTGGTAAAGGCAGTGGATGCTTTGGCCAGTCCGTTGTAGAACCGTTCGATTACAGGGCGTAATGGCTCAAAAAATAGGCGGCTTATCCCTAACGCAGCCAACACCAAGATCCCGCCTAAAGCCATGAGCACCCCAAATTGTCGCAAGAGGCGTGGATAGCGGCGTGTTATCAATGCATCCGAGCCATGAGCCACAAAAACGGCCATACACAACGTAAACGGCCAAATCCAACGGAAAGGGGTGTGCAATTGATCTACACCGGGCAGCGCATAATATAAGATGGCATAGGTGGGCAACCCAAACATAAACGATGCCGTGATGACTGCTAGCAACAAAAAAAGTGCGCGATAGGGCGGTTCATGAAGGTGCTTGCGCTTGCGCCAGTCAACCACGGCGCTATAAATACCAATTAGTGCCAGCAATAAGGGTAAAATGCCAAAATAAGCCCCACCTTCAACATAATTCTTTAGCCCAAAGTCGGTTGTTGTCGGTGGATATTTTTGGGTAGCATCTAGGGCCAGCCACTCCTCGCGGATTGTGACCGTATCACCCGAAAAAACATCAATATAGGTTTGATGGGCAGGGTTGCCATAGACATTGGGCATCACAAACTTGGCGACATGGCGCGCAGGAAAGGCGTAGCCCACCACTGTTGTATACGATGAATTTTCGCGTTCGTTCCTGAAGCTGTTTTGGGCTGCTTCATAGCCTGTAATAAACTGCACTGCACCAATGCCAAAGCCCAACCCAACCATTAACGCCAGCAAAAGCCCTTGCTGAATGCGCGTTTGCCACTGTGATCGGTCTTGCCACCACAGTACCGCCAAGCGCAGTACCGCGTAAAATGCCATGACCAAGAGGGTATAGTATGCAATTTCGAGATGGCCTGCTAAATGCACCATTCCTAAAGCGATGCCACCAATAACAATCCATGGTAGTGTGGCGGGGCGTTGAGAAACCAAAAATGGTCGGCGCTGAAGGGTATACTCTAGCATCAGCAGCAGCAACGGCAACCACACTGCCCCTGCTTGGATCATGGGATGTACCAGCCCCACCACAAAAAAGCTACTAAGTTCTAGCGTTAGCCCGCCCGTCAATGCTGGTATGCGCCGCAACCCAATACCGCGCAAGAAGACATACATCCACAACCCAGCCAGCCATAGTTGCGACACCAGAAACCAGCCATAGGCATTATGCAGCGGCAGTATATAAAATAAGGCACTGAAGGGATATAGCAGGCTGTGTTGGCCGTTAGCGAAGAAGGTTGTGCCTGCGAAGTGATTGGCTTGCCATAAGGGAAGCTCGCCCTCTTGCAAATTTTTGCGGATGAAGGCTTTCCATTGATAGTTTTGCAACACAAGATCGGAGAGCAGCGCATTTTGGGGAACCGTCGGCACACCGACTGTCTCGCGGGCCGATGCCCATGGCTCATATTGATAAAGGTTATCGGCAGGAACAAGCGTTTTGCCGCCCAGCGTCACCGGCCAAAACAAGAGCAGTGGCAACACAAAAAATAAACACACGATACCAATATCTGGCAACCAACGCCGCATAAATAGGCTTCCTTTAATGCTGAAAAAAGCGCGAGCATTATTGTAGAAGGCGCAAGGCGCACTTGCTAGTGTTAGTGGTGGTTGTCGCTAGAAAATAGGTGAAACGCGGGCTAGCGGCTGGCTCGGTCGGCAACTGTTAAGCGCCGATGCCGCCACCATACCTGAAAAACCCTTGCGGCGGCTTCATATTGAATATGAAAGCTCATTTTAGAGTCGCCCACTTCGCGGTCAGGGAAGTAAATCGGTACTTCTAAAACCTGATACCCCAAACGCAACGCCACATAGTTCATTTCGACTTGAAAAACATAGCCATTGGATCGAATACGGTTCTGAATATCCATGCCCAGCAAGGTTTCGCGCCGCCACACCTTAAAGCCACCCGTGGCATCACGGATCGGTGTCCGCAACAACACGCGCACATAGACGCTGTTGGCAAACCAACTGAGCAGTTTGCGCCACCACGCCCAGTTTTCATCTACGCGCCCACCTTTGGCAAAGCGCGAACCAACTACAAAGTCACATTTTTTCAACTCGGCCAACATGACCGGAATATAATGGGGCTGGTGCGAAAAATCGGCATCCATCTGCAAAACGGCATCGGCCCCATTTTCGATAGCTTGTTTAAAGCCAGCTAGATAGGCTGTGCCAAGCCCTTCTTTGCCTTGGCGGTGTAGCACCTGCATTCGGCCTGCGTGTTGAATGCACAGATCATCGGCAATTTTACCTGTTCCATCGGGCGAGTTGTCGTCTACGACAAGAATAGAGAGGTTTACTCCCTCGATTTGCAAATCGAGCAATGCCACCACAATGCGGGGCAAGTTCTCTGCCTCATTATATGTGGGCAGTACCACAGTTACATTCATCAATCTCTTTGTCCTACAATTGGAAGCCAGCCCGGTAAGGAATAACACGCCGTTCATAAGTTGCCGTATACGTTTTAAAGAGTTGCTCTAGGTTCTTAAAGGTATCACTCTGAAGGGTTGTTTGTAGGCCAGCCAATGACTCGGCAACAAACTCGACCTGTCGTGATGGATAGTCCCCCCATAGTACCTGAGATATATCAGTCATATACAACCCTAATGTTTGCATTTGGGGCACAAATTCGGTCAATAAAAACCGATAGTGTGGGTCTTGCACATTGGGCAACAGTTCATAATTGATCAGCATTTTATACTTGGGATAGATACGCATAATCCCTATATTTTCGGTGCAATACCGCTTTTTAACATGGCGATAGTCTACTCTCAGATAGCCTATCCTTCAAGCCTTGTTGTATACATCGTCGGGGCCTGCTCCTTTATCAAATAAAGTAGCAAGAATGGCTTGTTGCGTTTTTAAGGTATCCATAGGATAATCGGTTTCATCAAAACTTGTAATAATAGCCGCAGGATAGCCATTTTTCGCTCATGTCAAACGTTAGCCTAAAAGAATACTTAAGCGAACTAAACCAGCTACTAGCCGCCCAAGACTATGAAAAAGTCCTTAGTCATGGTCGTCATATCTTGCAGCATTTCCCTAAAAACATCACAGTTTACCAAATGGTAGCTAGTGCGTTGTTGCGGAAATCGCGCTTTGATGAGGCCGAGCAAGTCTATTTGCGGCTATTAAGTGCAGACCCAACCAATTTGGCCGTTCATGCCGGCTTAAGCGATGTCTATCGCAATAAACAACAGACAGTTAGCGCTATTTGGCATCTTGAACGGGCCCTAGAGCAAAGTCCTAATAACCCTAATATTACCAATGCCCTGCTAGACCTATATCGCCAACGCCGCGGTGTTGCCCCAGAGCGCGTGCAAATGACACGGGCAGCCCTTGCTAAACAATATGCCAAAAGTGGTATGTTCGAGCAATCGGCGGCCGAGCTAAGACGGGTCTTAAGCGAGCAACCTAATCGAGTTGACTTGCTTGTAATGTTGATGGATGCGATGTGGAATGCCGACCGCCAGAACGACGCAGCGGATATAGCCTTAAAAATTTTACAACGCCTACCCGATTGCCTGCCAGCTAATCAGCTGATGTCTCGCTATTGGATTTTGCAGCGCCGGCCCGATGATGCCCGCCCGTTTTTGCAACGGGTCGAGGCACTTGCGCCTTATGAAAGCCTGCGGATTTTGTATCAAACCATAGACCCAACGGTGGCCGCTCCAGAAGGCTCGTTTACGTTGCCGCGTCTTAGCCTCTCGGCAGAAGGGGCCAGTGCGGCTTTTGTCAGCAGTGCTTCGCCCGATTGGTTTGACGATCTTGGCTCTGCTTTTGAAGGTGTAGAAGTAACCGATGCTGCACCCGGCCAAACCGAAGCGCCGAGTGTGCCCGAGTGGGTGAATCAGACACGTAGCGATGCTACCGATTTACCCGAATGGTTTGCGCCGCCCACATCTCAGTTTGGCACAGGGCCTCTTAAAGCCAAAACGGATAACCTGACAACTCCTGATGATTGGTTTGCAGAGCTAGCAGGTACGGCTGAACAGATCCAAACAGAATCTCAAAATCGTCCCACTACAGACGATGAACTTGGCGAGATGTTTGATACCTTTTTTGATGAAACAGTCGGCCAAGATTTTAGGACCGATATCCCGTCAGATACCGATGATTGGCTGACTTCATTTGATGAACCAGTGCCAACCGGACAACAAGTAGCGGCAGATACCAGCTTAGATTGGTTGACTAGTGACAAGAGTGCAGCCAGTTCTGCCGAAGACCTTGAGTTTTTGTTAGAGGACGGTGATGCAACAATTAGCTTTACCGATGCACTAGGCGAAGCCTTCGACGCTGATGTAAGTGCTGATTTTGACTTTGAAAATGTAGACGACAACCTAGACAACCTGCTTGCCGCTACGCGCCCGCCTTCTCAGGAAGATGTTGCTGCCATGCTGGCAACATTTGGGGCAACCAAAGACCCCACCGAAGATAAACGTCCTGACACTTCAGAATGGTTGCCAGATGCTAACGAAGGCCTTGATTGGGTTGTTAACGAAACCGAACACGATGAGGTTTTTGGTGGACAAACGGATGATTGGCTGGATGACCCACAAGAAGATCTGTTAGATGCTGTTGAAGAGCTTGATCTGGGTGATTTATTTGGCGGGGATGATGACGATAGTTTTGATGATTTATTTGGGGACGAGCAAGAAGCGTATGTATCGGCAATGCCTGACTGGTTAGCTAGTGCTGCACCTGCCTCATCGGTAGCAGATGAGGCAGGTTTTGGCGCAGATGACAGCGAATTTGATAACTTATTTGGAGACAGTCTCCCTGCTACGCTTGAAGGTGACTTTGGTGCTGATGATGACGCTGGTGATTTTGGCGACCTGTTTGGCAGTGATGAACCTGCCGAGCAACCATCAT
>CAZLPC010000077.1:8058-9934 GCA_964561305.1 uncultured Anaerolineae bacterium | reverse complement strand
TGATGGTGGGCGATACTGGGCGTGTATATAGCTATGAGCGCCAGTCCAATCGCTTACAAGCCGCACTCGATAATCTAAAGTCTTTGGGGCTGGCCGAGCGCGTAACCTTTACCTTGCGTGATATTGAAGCAGGTTTTGACCAGACTGAGGCCAATGCCCTATTCTTAGATGTGCCTAATCCGCATGATTACCTAGAAGTAGCATGGCGGGCGCTGCGTGGGGGCGGCATTTTTGGGGCAATTGTACCAACCACCAATCAACTGATAGACTTATTGGGGGCTATGTATCATGGGCCGTGGTTTATGTTGCAAGCCGAAGAGTTGATATTGCGGCCATGGAAGACTATTCCGGCACGGGTGCGTCCTGATGATCAGATGTTTGGGCATACGGGGATATTGGTTTTTGCGCGGGCGGTCTATCGTGACCCCACACCTAACATGCCTTTAACAGATAAAATAGAATAAATATTAACTATTTTTGAATTGCTAGTATGATTAGATTTTCGGTACACTGCAAAAGCGTTTTCACTCACCATTTTGGGGATTAACTGCCTTGACCAATCAATCACAAGCTAATCAGTTTCAGTTTGGCGTGTTTAGCGTCATCACCATTGTTATCGGAGCTTTGCTGGCGGCATCGTTGGCATGTAGCCTAACCCGCGAAAGCTTTGTGCCTACCCAAACACCAACTATTGATGTTAATTTGACGTTAAGCTCGCGACCTTCATCCGTAGATGGCATTACGGACCCAACCCTCACCATTCTCTCATCTAGTCCAGAATCGCCGATTAATATTGGGGATACTTTTCGGGTGACAGTTCAAATCGAACACGAGATAGGCGCAACATCGCTAGTATTGCAACCCCTTTTGACCAATATAACACCGGGCAGCAACCCCTCATTTCCGCCACGCAGCATTACATTACCGGGCAATCAACCGACCCTAGAACAAGCCATTGAATGGGTTCCCGAAGTCGCGGGCGAATATACGGTGCAAATTACTGCTTTATTTGGGCGTGTTCCTAGTGTGCCACAAATTTTGACTGTTCAAGTCAATGATCCGTTTGAAGGTGGTACACCCCGCCCCACCCAAGACCTTGGCCCCTGTATCGCCGTCATCACCTCCGATGATGTAGCGTTGCGTATTGAGCCAAGTCCAAATGCTCGATTAATTGCCACTTTGCGCCAAGATCAGCGCGGGCTTGTGGTTGAGCGTGGCCGCGATACGTCTGGTCAAGGCTGGTTATATATACGCTTACAAAACGACCCCGAGAATCGAGAGGGATGGATCATCGCTTCTTTAGACGACACTGAGGGTGGCTGTGCGAACATCCCGTTGCGCGAATGAATTTTCCATAGAAAACAATCCCTACCTGTGTACATCCTGATGATCAGATGTTTGGGCACACGGGGATACTGGTTTTTGCGCGAGCCGTCTATCGAGACCCAACGCCCACCAACGAAATACCCTTCTCAGGTGATTCATCTTAAAATGCGTATGATCTATAGTTACAGGTAATTGGCAGCAATGATTAGTTTTCGGTACACTGCTAAAACATTTCACTCACTTTTCGGGGGATAAAAACCTTGACCGAGCAATCTCAACCTAATTTGTTTCGTTTTCAACTGTTTAGCATTATCAGTATGGTTATTTTGGCACTCTTGGCCGCGTCGTTGGCGTGTAGCTTAACCCGTGAAAGATTTGTGCCCACCCAAACACCCACTATTGATGTTAATGAGAGATTAAGCTCACAACCTTCATCCATAGATGGCATTACGGGCCCAACCCTCACCATTCTCTCATCTAGTCCAGAATCACCAATTAATATTGGGGATACGTTTCGGGTGACCGTACAAATCGAACACGAGACAGGCGC
>CAZLPC010000077.1:2993-8048 GCA_964561305.1 uncultured Anaerolineae bacterium | reverse complement strand
CAACAACGCTGGTCTTGCAACCCCTTTTGACCAATATAACACCGGGCAGCAACCCCTCATTTCCGCCGCGCAGCATCACATTACCGGGTAATGAACCCGTCTTAGAACAAGCCATTGAATGGGTTCCCGAAGTTGCGGGCGAATATACGGTGCAAATTACCGCTTTATTTGGGCGTGTTCCGAGTGTGCCCCAAATTTTGACTATTCAAGTCAACGATCCGTTTGAAGGTGGTACACCCCGCCCCACCCAAGACCTTGGCCCCTGCATCGCCACCACCAATGCTGCCAGTGTGCCTTTACGTAGTGCGGCTGATCGGAATGCGACAGTGCTATCTACACTAGCCCAAAATGTGATTGGCACAGTGACAGGTCGCGACCGAGACGCATCGGGACAAGGGTGGTACTTTGTTGAACTCAATAACGATCCTGAAAATCGGCAAGGGTGGATTATTACATCACAAGTCAGCACCGAAGGTGGCTGTTCCAATATCCCGTTGCGCGACTGATTTCCTTTGCTACAATCATACGGTTTGTAAGAAAGGACAACCTATAATGGACATTACATGGCACGGCCATAGCTGTTTTCGTTTGACCGAGCGCAACATTATCTCGGTAGTAACAGACCCCTACGATGCCGCCAGCATTGGCTATAAACCACTTAAACTAAAGGCACAGGTGGTGACGATTAGCCACGACTCGCCGGGACATAACTATGTGGACGGGGTTAGTGGCACAGACTATGTGTTGCGCGGCCCCGGTGAATATGAGATTGGGGGCGTGTTTATTAATGGCACGCTGATGTTCAACAAAAAAGCCGAAGTACCCAAGCGTAATATTGTTTATGTGATGTCGTTTAACGACCTGACGATTGCTCATCTCGGCGATTTGGATCATGTGCCAAATCAGTCAGAGGTAGATGCAATGGGCGATATTGATGTTGCGCTGGTTCCGGTGGGGGGTGGTGCGGGTTTGCACGCCAGCCAAGCTGCCGAAGTAATCAGCTTGGTAGAACCCAGCATCGTCATCCCGATGCACTATCAAACCTCACACACTCACTTGGTACTCGATCCGGTGGATCGATTCTTGCGCGAGATGGGCGTTAGCACACCCGTTGAAGAAGATACGCTAAAAATTAGCAAGGCCAATTTACCCGAACAAACGCAAATTGTGATCTTAGCTTTGAAAGATTAAACCGACGCATGATTAAGCTGTTATTGAGTTGGGACATTAAACCCAACCGCGATCAAGAGCATTTTGAGTTTATTATTCGCGAGTTTGCCCCTCGCCTAACGGCGATGGGTGTGCGCCCCATTGAAGCGTGGTATACCGTTTATGGGCGCGAGAGTCACCCGCAAATTATTGTCGAGGCCATCGCGGATGACCTCGACAAAATGCGGGCGGTTCTCAACTCATCAGAGTGGGAAGACTTAAAAGAGAGCCTATTGAAATATGTCAGCAACTTTACGCAAAAGGTGATTCGCGGGCGGCCATCTCTACAGTTATAAAACTGGCTATCGGCCAGTCCACTGAGGATCGCGCCGCAACAACACCGACTGAACACCTTCTTGCAGATCTTGAGTCATAAACAAGCCTGCTTGCTCTAAAGCCTCTAGGTATAGCCCACGACTTTCATCGGCAATGCCTTGCATAACGCGCTTGGCTGCGCTAACTGCCAACGGCGCACACAGCGCAAGCTCAGCGGCAAGGACTTGGGCGCTTTGGGGCAAGCTCTCGGCTTCGACAACCTGATTGACCAAGCCCCAACGCTCCGCGGTCGCGCCATCAATCCGCCGTGATGTGAAGATCAGCTCTTTGGCGCGACTAATGCCCACCAGTTGCATAAGGCGCGTTGTGCCCCCTACATCTGGAATCAGCCCAATGCGCGTCTCGGCAAGGCTTATTTGAGCATCGGGCGTGGCATAGCGAAAATCACAGGCCAGCGCAATCTCTAGGCCAGCCCCCAAGCAATAACCATGTATTAAAGCCAGTGTAGGAATTGAGGCATTGGCTAGTGTATTGAGAGGGGCTTGCCATGCCCGAGTAAGGCTATGGGGCTGTTGTTGCCAGTCCTCGCCAAATTCTTCGATCATGCCACCCATCGTCTGCAAATCTAGCCCTACCGAAAAAGCCGGCCCTTCTGCCCGCACAACAATTAAGCGCACGCCGGGTATTTTCTGTGCGTCTAGCACTGCTGCATCAATCATCCGCAGGGTCTGAAGTTGAATAGCATTGCGCTTTTCGGGGCGATTAAGGACAATCTCAAAAATGTGGTTATGGCGCTGTGTTTCTATCATGGCAAAAGATCCTTTCAATAGTCATCAAAACAGATGCTATAATCCTACTCTTGTCGCTAGGATGAGAACAACGCTAAACTTTGAGCAAAGTTTTTCGAATATTTTAAGGAGCTTTTGTTTTGGAACTAACAAGACGCAGCTTAGAAATTGGCCCAATTGAACTCTTTGGGCTGTCCATCAACCCCACTATTCATTTTTATGGTGTGGTGATTGTGTTGGGCATCATTTTAGCCACCGCACTCATTGCATGGTTGGCTAAGCGGGACGACGAAGACCCAGAATTGGTCTGGAATGGGGTCATTTGGGTTGTTATTTTGGGCGTAATTGGGGCGCGACTGTGGTCAGTGTTTTTTCCTGCCGATAGCGCTACCAACAATGCCTCGTTGTCATTAGACTACATTACTGATCTTGAAAATGGCCCACTGGCTATCTGGAGCGGGGGTTTGTCTATTTTTGGGGCATTGGTTGGCGGCATTATTGGCTTGCAATTATATGCTATGCGCCATAAATTGCACCGCCTGACATGGTTAGATCGGGTGGCCATTGGTGTGCCGTTGGGTCAGGCCATTGGGCGCTGGGGCAATTACATTAACGAGGAACTTTATGGAACCCCCACCGATCTACCATGGGGCATAACCATCGCCAATCCAATTGGCGGCTATCAGCCCAATGAGACTTTTCACCCTTTGTTTTTATATGAATCTTTGGGTGCGTTGTTGATCTGCGGCATTTTGTGGCTGCTGTGGTATACCCAACGCGACCGCTTTCAGCATGGCGACTTTTTGCTGCTGTATGTGATGAGCTATGGTGCAATTCGTTTTACATTAGAATTTTTGCGGATTGACATCCCGACCGTGGGTGGCACAAATGTGTCGCAAGTAGCAGCCGCTCTGATGTTTCTTGCTGCCGCAGGTGGTTTCTTCTTACGCTCGCGGGAGGATGCGGCATTTGGATATACCCCCTTTGGCACATCGCCTACTAAGCCTAGCGCGGCCACAGCAGAATCTAAGAAATCTGCACCCAAGGTCAAGGCCAGCACTGCTAAATAGGCCCATCAAAAAAGCCCTTGATTGCTGATCAGGGGCTTTTTTATTTTGCTGTTAATTAGCGGTCGTTCGCGTCTAGCCATACTAAATTGAGGTAGAAATTCGCGCCAAATGCTACGGTGGGCCGGTCGGTTACGCGCCCAACAATCGAGATGGTGCGGTGTGTTAGCTCGCTACCATCTGGCCATGTTTCAGGAATTTCGATTTCTGCCTCAAAACGGCCTTCGGCATCGGTTGTGACAGTGGCCAACACATCGCTTTGCTCTTCGGTGCTAAACTTCTCGGCATAAATAGCCACTTCGGTGTTGGGGGCATAGTTCGCGCCACGCACAGTTACGGTGTCGTTAGGGCCCGCCACACGCGGTACAAGCGAAATCGCAGCCCCTGCTCCCGGCACAGGGCCAGAAAACGACGGCATCGGAATAATGAGTTGTTGACCAGCAAAGATAACGCCGCGGTCGGTAATTTTATTTATTTCTGCCAACTCGGCTACATCTACACCAAAAATCGCCGACAAGTTATAAAGACGGTCGAAGCCACGCACAATATAGATGCCGTTTTCATCGGTGGTATATTCCACATCTCGAATCATTAATTCAAGATTGCTCTGTACTGCTAGCGTAGGAGGCACAACAGGCGCAGGGGCAGGTTGTGTGGGTGTAGTGGGTTGGCCGGGTTCAGGCGTTGGGGTTGGGCCGTCAGGGCTGGGCTGGGCCACCACAAGCCCGTCTAAGCACAGTGTCTCGCCAATGAAAATTAAACGTGGGTCTTCAACACCATTGGCCGCAGCTAATTCACTCGCATCCACATTAAAGTTTTTGGCAATTTGTGACAGCGTATCACCATCACGAATCACATAAGCATTCACACAAGGCGCGTCGGTTTGGGCCGTTACAGGCATACCAACACCCACCAACACCACCAGAAGCGAGACCGTGATACTTGCCAGCATCAAACGTTTCAATAAGATCATACTGACTCTCCTTTGAAGAAGCCTAATTCAATTCCTCTAAGTGTAAACCCGATTGCCCAATCCGAAAAGTAATGCACATTTTTTGACAGATGCGTTATACTTTCAAAAACCCCATGTTAATTGTATCTGTATTGTCAGTTTGTAAGGAGCAGAATAACACATGAGCATTCAAGCGCCAGTGAGCGCCGGCCCCTCGCTCGATCTTTCTGAAGAACATTTGATGATTCAACAAGCCGCCCGCGATTTTGCCCAAAACGTCGTGGCTCCCATTGCAGAAGCCTTTGATCACTCTGGCGAATTTCCTTATGACACCATCAAAAAGATGGGACAACTAGGCTTTATGGGTATTGAAGTGGCTGAGGAGTATGGCGGATCGGGTCTAGACACTCTGTGCTATGTGCTGGCCATTGAAGAAATTGCCAAAGCCGATGTAAGTCACAGCACCATTATGAGCGTCAATAACTCGCTTTTCTGCAATGCCCTCACCAAATTTGGAACCGAAGCGCAAAAGAAGAAATATTTGACTGATGTTGCATCGGGCGCAAAGATCGGTGCTTATTCGCTGACCGAGCCAATGAGCGGATCGGACGCAGGCACGATGAAGTCGCGAGCGGTCTTAAGCGCTGACGGCACACATTACATCATCAACGGCACAAAAAGTTGGGTCACCAGCGCCCCTGTCGCCGATTACGTGATCCTTTTTACAATGACCGAACCCACCGCCGGCCACAAGGGCATTACG
>CAZLPC010000077.1:0-2983 GCA_964561305.1 uncultured Anaerolineae bacterium | reverse complement strand
CGGCCACCAGCGAAATTTACTTTGAAGATTATAAAGCGCCTCTTGATAGTGTATTGGGCGAAGTGGGCAAAGGCTTTAAGATTGCCATGTCGGTGTTAGATGCTGGTCGTATTGGTATTGCAGCCCAAGCCCTAGGCGTATCTGAAGCCGCCTATGAAGCCAGCTTGCAATATGCCCGCGAGCGCCAAGCCTTTGGGGGGCCTATCGGCTCGTTTCAATTGATTCAGCAAAAAATCGCGGACATGAAAACACGCATCGAGGCCAGCCGCCTGCTCATCTATAGTGCTGCCCTTGCCAAAACCCGCGCCGAACAAAGCGGCGAGCGTTATAGCACCGAAGCCAGCATGGCCAAGCTGTTCGCCAGCGAAACCGCCGCGTTTGTGACCGATGAAGCCATTCAAATTCATGGCGGCATGGGCTATAGCAAAGAAATGCCCCTAGAGCGTTACTATCGTGATGCCCGCATTACGCGCATTTATGAAGGCACTAGCGAAATTCAACGTATTGTTATCGCTCGCAACGAACTAGGACTACGTTAAACCCTGTTATTGGCTGCTCACAATGTAGGTGGGTAGCCAATCCCCTCGTCAGATTGCCCAAACACCAATCTTGATGACAACCTTCACCTTACGTCTTTCTACCCTTTTGTTATGCTAGTAGCGATGTTGTCCAACTATAGGAGGAAATATGACCACCGATATGCTACTAACCCTAGCCATTTTGGTCATTGCCATTGTGTTTTTTGTGACCGAATGGCTGCGCGTAGATGTGGTCGCGGTGGGGGTAGTGTTGGCGTTGGTTCTCACCGACATCATCTCTATAGATCAAGGCATTGCTGGCTTTTCTAGCAAACCTGTTATCAGTATTGGGGCGCTGTTTGTGGTAGGTGGGGCCGTCTTTCATACGGGCTTGGCCAATGTATTAGCTGCCCAAATTTTGCGCGTTGCCGGCACCAGCGAACGCCGTCTTTTATTGGTGCTGATGATTTCGGTAGCAATACTCTCGGCATTTATTAGCTCGACGGGTGTGGTGGCGCTGTTGTTACCAGCATTGGTCAGCTTGTCCAATCGGCTGAAGATTGCCCCCTCGCGCTTATTAATCCCCGTCGCTTATAGTGCCCTGCTAGGTGGTACGGCCACTCTTATCGGCACGCCCCCCAACGTCATTGCGTCCGATACACTGGTGGCAGGCGGCTATGAGCCACTTGGCTTTTTTAGCTTTGCACCACCCGGCATTGTGTTAATTATCGTTGGCACAGTATATATGTTGTTTTTAGGGGCCCAAATTTTGCCCACACGCCACCCAACATCATTGGTGCAAAGTGTCGAAAGTCCGCTAGAGTTGTTTGACATTCATAAATTACCAGATAGTTTGTTTCGGCTGCGGATATTGCCTACATCGCCCTTAATCAACAGCACTGTCACCAGCTCGCGCTTACGATCAGAGCATGGCCTAACGATTGTTCGCATTTTGCACGACACAACAACCAACGGCAACCGCCACATCACACGGCGCGAACGGGTGTCTCAAGTAGATGGCAGCACTGTTTTTCATCCTGATGATATTTTGATTGTGCAAGGCAGTGACAAGGCCGCCCAAGCCGCTGCCCAACAGTGGCAGCTAGAACGGCTGGCTGTGCCTATTGAACAAAAAGACATGATCACCACTGATGTTGGCATTGCCGAGGTGATTTTGCGCCCCCGTTCTGAGCTATTGGGCAAAACATTGCGCGAGTTGCATTTCCGAGAACTATTTCGCTTAAATGTGTTATCTATTCATCGGCCCGGCGGCGATTTTCCGACTGATGTTAAAGAGACAACACTTAAATTTGGCGATATGTTGATTGTGCAAGGCGCATGGGATGATATTTTTGCACTAAAACGCCAACGCCATGACTTTATTGTAATGGGGGAACCCGAAGCCGCCCAACTGGGTGCTTTTGCTCGCACCCGCCGCGCCCCCTATGCGCTGGCTATTTTGCTCGGCATGGTGATCTTGATTGCGCTGAATGTTATGGAGTTAACAACGGCCAGCATGTTGGCAGCGCTGCTGATGGTGTTGGTGGGTTGTTTGACAGTGGATGAAGCCTATCGCTCGATTGATTGGAAAAGCCTTGTCCTTATTGCTGGTATGTTACCGATGAGCACTGCCCTTGAAAAAGTAGGGATCGTGAGTGCTATTGCTAGCGGATTGGTGGATAGCTTGGGGGAAGTGGGGCCAGTGGCGGTGTTGGCCGGACTGTTTTTAATGGGCTTGGTGTTTACCCAAGTGCTATCTAACACCACTACGGCGGTTTTGTTGGCCCCGGTAGCCTTGCTAACAGCAAATGAAATGAATGTTGCACCCCAAGCCTTTATGATTGGCATTGCTTTTTCGACATCGCTGGCATTTGCTACACCTGTTGCCTCACCTGTCAATACGCTGGTAATGACAGCTGGCAACTACAAATTTAGCGACTATACCCGCGCAGGCTTGCCATTGATGATTATTGGGATGTTAGTGTCTCTAGTGGTTTTACCGCTTTTATGGGGGTTCTAGGGGGCAAGTGGCCCCCGTTTTTAGCTAGCCTTTGATACCTTTAATCACAATATGGCGATTGACGAATGAGGCATTGGGAGTGTTGGTGGCTTCGGGCAACATCCATGCTGCAACATCGGGTGGAGCAGTGTGTAATAAGCCTTGCAACTCGGCAATGGTAGCTGCTGTACAGCCTTGCGTTTGGGCCCATCCGAGTAGCTGATGGCGTTTGATCCACTGCTCAGTATGTTGCACGGTTAGGCCTGCGTTCTCAAACATTGTCACCCACTCTTGAAAACCATAAGCTCGATAATGGCTGGGATCGCGCAGCTTTTCAAAATGGTTGGCCGCAACATCTACATCTGGCGTATCAGATGAGACTTGATCTTGTACTAACAATACCCCACCTCGCCTTAAAACGCGGGCGCTCTCATGGATAAATTGGGCTGCATTTGGAAAGTGATGC
>CAZLPC010000076.1:0-9936 GCA_964561305.1 uncultured Anaerolineae bacterium | reverse complement strand
GGGACAATCGCTTGGGTAATTTTGATAGCTATGCGCTGAGTCGGTGGGCAATAATGGGCGAGGTGTCGCGCATTGTCTATAACTTCTTTAATCCTAATGCGCCGTTGTTGACTCCTCAGACACCACTTAACCCCAATGGTGGTTTGGCGTGTGTGTTGCCCAGTGGCCCCGAAAATGTTGATTTAACAAATGTAGATGCAGGTCGCTTCGATGGCCGGTGTGCCGTCCGTTCGACAATTGGGGGCGCAACTAACGATGCCACTTAAACGTCATCCGGCCTTACAAGACCTTTCACGAGATCATCAGCGCTTTTTGATGGAGGCACGGGCGATGATGTGGATCGCCATTGCCGATCCACGCGCTGAATCGCTTGAGGAATTTTTAGAACGTTTCACTATTTTTTGGGAAGACCACGGCCATTTGCACTTGGTGGAAGAAGAAACCGTGTTGCTGCCGGCCTGTTTTGATTGGGATGATGACGACTATCAGCGCCTACTAAACGAGCATCAGTGGCTCTATCAACAAGTCGAGAACATTTTTGAAGGCGAGTCTATTGATCCTGCCGTATTGGGGGAAGTGGCCGATGGCATTATTGAGCATGTGCGTTTTGAGGAACGTAGTGTGTTCGAGCGCATTCAAGCCCAGTTTAACGATGCACAACTTTATGAGTTGGGCGAGGCTTTGTTGGCTTTTCGCAGAGAACATCGTCCGCCCGATGCCATTGGGCCTTATACGGGGGACGATGACGATTTACTTTAGCGTTGATCTTGAATCAATAGCATCGAAAGGTCTTGGCCTTGTTTTTGGCTACTGCGCTTTAGCACCAACGCCTGCCGCAGTTGGATAATCTGATCGCGCAAGGCGGCGGCTTTCTCGAACTCTAGGGCTTTGGCCGCCGACTTCATCTCAGTTTCCAAATCGCGGATAAGCGTGTCTAAATCTTCTACTGCTAGCATCTCTGGCGCGGTGGGCTTAGACCCTTCTTCAGCGGCGTGGGCTTCTTGGCCGCGCATAATTTGTACACGCTCGGTCAAGTCGCGGATGGCTTTTACAATGGCTTGTGGCTCGATACCGTGCTCAACATTATAAGTATGCTGAATCTCGCGGCGGCGGTTGGTTTCATCAATAGCAAACTGCATTGAAGGTGTCATGCGGTCGGCATACATTATCACTTTGCCCTCTAAATGCCGCGCTGCCCGCCCAATGTTTTGAATAAGCGCCGATCCAGAACGCAAGAAGCCCTCTTTATCAGCATCCAAAATAGCCACCAGTGAAACTTCGGGCAAGTCTAGACCTTCGCGCAACAGGTTGACACCCACCACCACATCATAAACTCCTATCCGCAAATCGCGTAGAATTTCGATGCGTTCTAGTGTGTCAATTTCGGCGTGCAGATGATGGGTTTTTATACCCATTTCTAAGAAGTATTCTGATAAGTCTTCGGCCATGCGCTGGGTAAGGGTAATGACCAGTGCCCGTTGTCCATGGTTAATGCGGCGCTGCACCTCTGCCAACAAATCATCAATTTGGCCGTCGGTTTGGCGCACCTCTACCATTGGATCAAGAATACCCGTTGGACGAATGACTTGTTGCACCACTTGGTCGGCGCATTCTTTTTCATAAGGGCCCGGCGTGGCCGACATATAAAGCACAAGGTTAGTGCGTTCTTGAAACTCTTCAAAGTTTAAGGGGCGGTTGTCTATGGCGCTGGGCAAACGGAAGCCATAATCTACCAGTGTCTGCTTGCGAGATCGGTCACCGTTGTGCATCCCTTTTACTTGCGGAACAGTCATGTGGCTTTCATCCAGCACCAGCAAGTAATCGTCGGGCAGGTAATCTAGCAAGGTAAAAGGCGCACTGCCCGCCGCACGTTGATCCAGATGGCGCGAGTAGTTTTCGATGCCACTGGCAAAGCCTACTTCGCGCAGCATATCCAAATCATAGCGTGTGCGTTGTTCTAGGCGTTGGGCCTCTAGGAGCTTGCCTTGTGCCCTAAAGTTAGAGAGTTGAATCTCTAGTTCAACTTCAATGTCGTGAACAGCTTTTTCAAATTTTTCTTCATCCGTCACAAAATGCTTGGCCGGATAGATATTCACCTTATTATGCACTGTAATCACCTCGCCGGTTAGCGGATCAAACTCGGTGATGTCTTCAATTTCATCACCAAACATGGCTAGCCGCAGTGCTGTTTGATCGTAGGAGGGCCAAATATCTACTGTATCACCGCGCACCCGAAATGTACCGCGCTTCAACTCCATGTCATTACGGGTGTAATAAATGCTGATGAGGTGACGCAAAATAAGATCGCGCCGAATCACTTGGCCCGCCCCTAGCTCTAAGGCCACTTTGTTCCATGCAATCGGGTTGCCAATGCCATAAATGCACGACACTGACGCAACAATCAGCACATCACGGCGCGTCGTTAGTGACACGGTGGCCGCCAGCCGCAGCCGATCAATGTCTTCGTTAATATCGGCTGTTTTTTCAATATATAAATCGCGCTTGGCAATGTAGGCTTCGGGCTGATAAAAGTCGTAATAGCTGACAAAATACTCGACCGCATTATGTGGAAAGAAGCCCTTAAACTCAGAATAGAGTTGCGCGGCCAATGTTTTGTTATGGGCGATAATCAATGTGGGCCGATTGATCTGGGCGATGACATTGGCTAGCGTAAAGGTTTTGCCTGTGCCAGTTGCACCCAGCAAAATTTGATGTTTAAGATTTCTTTGAATACCGTCAACCAACTGCTGAATAGCAAGTGGTTGATCACCAGTGGGGCGATAATCGGATACAAGTTGAAAACCAGCATCGGACACAGCGCAATCCTTTTCTGCCTTTATTGCTGAACGGGTGTTCTATTTTAGCATAAATAGGCTGTAGTGGGCAGAGTGATGTTGATTGAATGTGTTAAAATTGAAAAGGTAAAGGTTCCCATTTTTTAAGTGTAGAAGGTGCGAAATGATTGAAATTCCAAGACTCAATACCGACGCAGTAGAAGCCTATTATGATCTTGATAAACATGCAGCTTTTGTCAAATATAAAGGCATTTTAGGAGCCAAGGCCACTCAAAATCTCTATCAATGGATTGGGGCTATGGTGACAGTTTTTAGTGGGCAACTGATGCTCAAACAAATCACCTTTGATTTTCGAGAGGTAACAGGCTTTGATGAAGCTAACCTAAGTGCGGCCCGCACCGAAAGCAAAAAACTGCATCAAAGTTTTTCGTTCGACTTTTTGCCAGCAGCCCTGATTGCTGCCAACGAGGCCCAAGCCGAGGCGTTGCGTTTTTCGTTGAAGGTGTCGGGACAAGAGACACGCTCTAAGATTGTTTTTAGCGATGATGAGGCCGAAGCTTTCTTTATAGAATGGTGGGAAACGCACGAGCCACCCACGCTGCCCATTAAACTATTTCCTACTGAATAGTACGGTTATGGTATACTAACGAAGTTCTATTTTCAGACAAGGTTTTTTCATGAATCCAATACTACAGAGGATGACTGTATGACGCTAACGGCACTTCGTTTAACTGAAGCCCGTGCAGGTTTGCATAATGGCGATTTTACCGCAGTCGAACTAACCCAAGCCCACTTGGATCGCATTGCGGCACTTGATCCACACATCAAAGCCTATTTGACGGTAACGGCCGAACAAGCCCTTAGCAGTGCCCAAGCCGCCGACCAGCGTTTGCAACAAGGCGATGCGTCACCTCTGTTGGGTTTGCCAATTGCTATTAAAGATGTGCTTTCGACCAAAGATGTAGAAACAACTTGTGGTTCTAAAATTTTGAAGGGCTATATTCCGCCCTATACCGCAACATCTGTTCAAAAGCTGTTGGATGCAGGCATGATTATGCTGGGCAAAACCAACACCGATGAATTTGCGATGGGGTCATCCACAGAAAATTCGGGCTATTTTACCACCCGCAACCCATGGGATACCGAGCGTGTGCCGGGGGGATCAAGCGGGGGCAGTGCGGCGGCGGTTGCTTCACAGATGGCCCCAGTGGCGCTGGGCACAGATACGGGCGGCAGTGTGCGCCAGCCCGCCGCCTATTGTGGCATTGTGGCGGTTAAGCCAACCTATGGTCGCGTGTCGCGCTATGGCTTAATTGCATTTGCCTCATCACTAGATAGCGTTGGCGTTTTTGGGCGCAGTGTCGAGGATACCGCCCTTATTTTGCAGCATATTGCCGGCCACGACCCTTGCGATAGTACCAGCATGATAGCGGATGTGCCCGATTATGCAGCCGACATGCAAAAAGGCCTGCAAGGTGTGCGCGTGGGTGTGCCCAAAGAATATTTTGCCAAAGGGCTGCAACCGGATGTTGAGCAAGCTGTGCGGGCTGCTATCGAGCAGTTTGAATCGCTGGGTGCTGATATACGCGAGGTATCGCTGCCCAACGGCGAACACGCTATTTCGACCTATTATCTGGTCGCCACGGCTGAGGCTTCCTCCAACCTAGCCCGCTATGAAGGTGTGCGCTATGGTGTGCGCCAAAACGAGGCAACCCTGTGGGACACCTATCGCTCGACCCGTGGGCAAGGTTTTGGCAGCGAAGTAAAGCGCCGCATAATGCTAGGCACGTATGCGCTTTCGAGTGGATATTATGATGCCTATTATTTGAAAGCTCAAAAAGTTCGTACTTTGATCAAAGCTGATTTTGATCGCGCCTTTGCCGATGTAGACATTATTCTGGGCCCCACTGCACCCTCAACCGCTTTCAAAATCGGTGAAAAAGCAGACGATCCCCTAGAGATGTACCTTAGCGATATTTTTACGGTAACAGCTAATTTAGCGGGCGTATGTGCCATCTCTGTGCCGTGCGGGTTCGATGGCCAAGGACTGCCCATTGGCCTACAAATTCATGCGCCGTCCTTACAAGAATCGCGCTTATTCCGTGCTGGCTATGCTTATCAACAAGCTACAACGTGGCATCAACAACAACCAGCACTTTAAACCATAACCCTTAAAAGGAGCCTTCTCCCCATGAAAGTTGTGATCCCGTTGGCGGGCTACGGCACACGCCTGCGCCCCCATACCTATACCAAGCCCAAGCCACTTATCAATGTTGCGGGCAAGCCCGTATTAGGCCATTTGCTGGATAAGCTATCAGAACTAGAAGTTAGCGAATATATTTTTATAGTGGGCCATTTAGGTGATCAAATTGCTGACTATATTAGCAATTACTATCCTGTCCCTGCTCACTATGTCGAGCAGCGCGAGATGCTGGGCCAATCACATGCAATTTATTTAGCCAAAGAACACCTTAACACTGACGAGCCCGTTTTTGTGGTATTTGGCGACCATATTTTTGAGACAGACTTTGATCTAATCAAAAACCCACAATCGGATGCCGTGATTTATGTGAAAGAAGTGGAAGACCCGCGCCGCTATGGGGTGGTGATGATGAACGAGCAAGGACACATCATCAAATTTGTGGAAAAGCCCGAAAACCCGCCCTCGCGCCTTGCCGTGATTGGGCTATATTACATCAATAGTGGCAAAAAACTGGTGGATGCACTTGATTGGCAAATTAACGTCGCCCATCGTAAAACCAAGAACGAATATTACATTGCCGATGCCTTGCAACACTTGGTGGATAGCGGCATGACTTTTTTGCCCGAAACTGTCTCTAATTGGCTAGATTGTGGTAATCCGGATGCGGTTTTGGCGGCCAACCAATATTTGTTGGGTGAAGGCGGTATGGATAACAGCAGCACCCTGACATTACCCGATGCAATTATTGTTCCTCCTGTACGCATACACCCCAGCGCAGTTGTGCGGCACTCGGTGGTAGGCCCCAATGTCACCATTTCGGCTAATTGCCAAGTGACAGGCAGCATCATACGTGATTCAATAGTAGGTGAAGATGCAGTTATCGTTGATGCTCTGCTAACTCACAGTTTGGTTGGGCAAAATGCGTCAGTTAATGGTCAATACAATACCGTCAATGTTGGCGACTCGTCTTCAGTGGGAATTACGTGATAGACCCTGAACACGCCTAGCTAGACCGAGGTATAACAGTCACAATGGATGTCTTGGCGACCTTTAGAAGCCTACTTGACTTGTCTATGGAAGGCCCAACACCTTACATTGTTTTAGGCGTTGTGGTCTTTTTTGTTTTTATCGAGCAGTTGCTGTTATTCTCGTTATTATCGCCGGGCTCATGGGCGGTCATTTTCGCTAGCTTTTTGGCATTTGCTGGCTTTTTGCCTGTACCCTTGTTGATCTTAAGCATGTTTTTGGCGGCGTTTGCCGGAACCTATCTGCAATATTATTTGGGGCAACGCCACGGCGACCGCTTTCTACAATGGCTAAACCGTTTCCCACGGGTCATAGATCTGAATCGGATTAAACAGACAAAGGTCAGTTTTTGGATTGTTATTGTGTCGTATAATCTGCCTCAAATTCGCGGTATTGTGCCATTTATGGCGGGTGTGTCGAATATGCCGTTGGGTAAATGGTATGCGGCCAGCAGCATCGGTGTGGGGTCTTGGCTGGCGTGCTTTATCGGCATGGGCATGGGCGCAGCATGGATGTTCGATGGCGATTTTGATAAGGCTTTGCAATGGGTATGGGAGATTAACTCTAATAGCATATTGGGGATTATCTTTTGGGTTGTCACCATCGCGTTTATTGTATATGGTGTTCGGAAATTGCGACGACCAACTGCACTTGCTGACTCTACTGAACCAACAGAATGAGTGAATCATGCCAACTTTGCTAGTGGCTACACAAAACCGCAACAAACTCAAAGAATACCGCGATTTACTGGACGAACTACCCGCTATCGAATGGGCGGCTTTACAAGATGTGGGCTTGGGCGACATGTCGGTAGAAGAGACTGGCACAACCTTTGAAGCCAATGCAATCTTAAAGGCAGAGGCCTATGGTACTGCATCGGGGCTAATCACGTTGGCTGATGATTCGGGCTTAGTTGTGCCGTCACTTAATGGTGATCCCGGGGTCTACTCGGCCCGCTATGGCGGCCCTACCCTAACCACTGATGCCGACCGCTATCGTTTGTTGTTAAGCAACCTAGCCAATCAGCCAGATCGCTCGGCCTATTTTATTTGTGTCATTGCGATCTATGTGCCCGGTCACCCCCTTCATCTGGTAGAAGGGCGGGCACACGGCACTATTGTAGATATACCACGCGGGCACAATGGCTTTGGTTATGATCCTGTTTTTCAACTAGATAATGATGGACGCACCATGGCCGAATTGCCACCTGCCGATAAAAACATACTTAGTCATCGTGGCCGCGCATTACAAAATGTGTTGCCCTATCTCAAACATATCTTAAGCAATGCTTAAGTTTAGGATGCCACTCCCATTGCTTTTGATTTCGCTTCATGGTATAGTCTAAAACGTTATTGAGTAATATAAAAACCATGTTCTATAGCACCTAACCAACACCAAAACCGTTATTTTTAGAAGATAAGATACCTTTCATCAACCCAGACGCTTTTTAGCGCACACGTCTGGAGACGACACCTGAAAGGAGCGCACTCGTAATGGCGAAATCTCGCACTGAACTCATGGTTGACCGCTTACGCGACCTTGCTTCTGGTACCCCAGATATTGAGGCATCAGCAGTTGTCAGCGTTGACGGTCTAATTATGGCCTCGGCCCTGCCTTCTAACGTCGAAGAAGATCGTGTTTCGGCGATGTCGGCGGCGCTTTTGTCGCTGGGCGAACGTATTGCTAGCGAATTGGGCCGTGGTGAGCTTGAACAAGTGTATATTAAGGGCGATAAAGGCTATGTAATGCTGACCTCGGTTGGCGAAGATGCTGTGTTGACCATTCTTGTTCGCGCAAATGCACGTCTTGGGTTGATTTTCTTAGACATGCGGCGTGCAGCTGACGACCTTAAAACACTGGTCTAGTTATCGCAGACCTTTATTGATTAAGAATTAAAATAATAGGCGTGACTGTTTCTTAACTGTCGCGCTATTGTTGTTTTATACTGAATGCATTAATGGCGGGGAGGGGTTGTCAGCACTCCCCATTGTCTTTTATAGCAGTTGTTTTTTGTCAAAAGGAGGCTCATGGCCAGCTATATCTTTTGTACAGGCGGCGTTGTCAGTTCGGTGGGCAAGGGTGTCACTGCTGCCGCCATTGGGCGCATCTTAAAAGCGCGTGGCCTTAATGTAATGATCCAAAAGCTAGACCCCTATCTAAACGTTGACCCCGGAACCATGAGTCCCTATCAGCATGGCGAAGTATTTGTAACCGTTGATGGCGCAGAAACTGACCTTGACTTGGGTCACTATGAACGCTTTATTGATGAAGCCCTAGACCGCAATTGCAATATCACCACCGGCCAAATCTATCATACGGTGATTATGCGGGAGCGACGCGGCGATTATTTGGGCGGAACTATCCAAGTTGTGCCCCACATTACCAACGAAATTAAGCGCCATGTGCTGGCGATGGAACAACAACACCCTACAGTTGATGTGATCATTGTTGAGGTGGGTGGTACAGTGGGCGACATTGAAGGGCAGCCCTTTTTCGAGAGTATCCGCCAATTGCGTCACGACCTTGGTCGCCAAAAGACGCTCTATCTGCATGTCACGTTCTTACCCTATATTGGCGCAACGGGCGAACTGAAGACCAAGCCCACCCAACACAGCGTGCGCGAGTTACGCAGTATCGGCATTCAGCCACAAGTCATCATTGCGCGGTCAGATCATGAAGTGAGTGATGACATTTGCAAGAAGATCGCTTTATTTTGCGACGTTGATCGGGAAGCCGTGATCCCATTGGTCACCACCAATAATATTTATGGTGTGCCCTTAATTCTTGAAGCCAGTGGCTTGGGCAATTATATTGTCGAGCATTTGGGCCTAAAAGCCAAAAAACCCGAACTGCGCGAGTGGGAACGTATGATCCAACGGATGCAACAATCTACTGAGCCACTACGTATCGCATTGGTTGGCAAATATGTAGAGCTACACGATGCCTATATCAGCGTAAAAGAGGCGCTTTTGCACGCGGCCACCCAACTCAACCGCCGTCTAGAGATAGAGTGGGTACATTCAACAGATCTAGAGCGCGACAAAGCATTTGACTTGCTAGACCGCGCTGATGGTATTGTGGTGCCCGGCGGTTTTGGTGAGCGTGGCGTGGAGGGCAAAATTTTGGCGGCCCGCTATGCCCGCGAACGCCAAATTCCCTATTTGGGCTTGTGTTTAGGGATGCAAGTGATGTGTGTAGAGTTTGCCCGCAATGTCCTTAGCCTAGAAGATGCCAATAGTACCGAATTTGAACCCCATACCGAACACGCCATCATCCATTTAATGAACGATCAGCGTGGCATTGATAATATGGGTGGCACCATGCGCTTAGGAGTCTATCCCTGCAAACTGGTTGCTAACACAAAAGCAGCAGAGGCTTATGGGCAAGGTGTTGTCGAGGAGCGTCATCGGCATCGGTGGGAGTTTAACAACGGCTATCGGGCTGAGTTTGAAAAGAATGGCATGAGCTTTAGCGGCTTAAGCCCTGATGGTTATTTGGTAGAAATTGCCGAAGTGCGCGATCATCCGTTTATGGTTGGCTCACAGTTTCATCCCGAATTTCAAAGCCGCCCCAATCGCCCGCATCCTTTGTTTTTGTCTTTGATGCAAGCTGCTGAAAACCGCCGCCAAACCCGTCCGAATCAGCCAGAGGTAAGCCATGAGTGATTGGTTAGAGAATTTTTGGGGTGAGATATTAAGCCGCGATGCCGAGCGCACACGCCGTGCTTTTGTAGCTTTACAAGATGCTGAACAGCGCCAATCAGTGCTGGATCATCTGCAAAAAATGGTTAGTGAAGACGGCTGGGCCGAACCCCAACGGGTCTCGGCCCAACATGCACTTAATGCACTGTTAGAGGGCTAAAGTATCTCGCCACTTTGGGCATTTGCATCAGCCCCATAATCCATTGCCGAA
>CAZLPC010000075.1:0-9947 GCA_964561305.1 uncultured Anaerolineae bacterium | reverse complement strand
GGCCGCCTCAACCCGAGCCCGAATCGCTGCGGACGGTTCGCCGGCGCGGGCATCGGTTAATTTGTCATAATCCACACGCGGCACTTCAATATGAATATCAATGCGATCCAAGAGCGGCCCCGATACACGCTGCTGATAATTTTGGATTTGGCGCTGCGAGCATGTACACGGCTGCACTGGGTCGCCATAATAACCACACGGGCAAGGATTCATGGCTGCCAATAACATAAAATTAGCCGGAAAAGTGAGTGATTGCTTGGCGCGGCTGATGGTGACTTGTTTATCTTCAATGGGCTGGCGCAATACTTCAAGGGTATGGCCGCCAAATTCAGGAAATTCGTCTAAAAACAAAACACCCCGATGCGCCAAACTCACCTCGCCGGGGCGCGGATAGCTGCCACCACCGATCAGGCCTGCTTCGCTAATGGTGTGGTGCGGGGCCCGAAAAGGGCGCGTCATCACCAATGGCTGCTCGTGTTCCAGCAAATCAGCTACCGAGTAAATGCGCGTCACTTGCAAGGCCTCGGTGAGATCCATGCGCGGCAAAATGCCCGGCAACGCCCGCGCCATTAATGTTTTACCTACGCCCGGCGATCCTGTCATAATCGCATTGTGGCCGCCTGCCGCCGCCACTTCTAGGGCCCGCTTCACCGACTCTTGACCCTTAATATCTTTAAAGTCTACCAAGCCCAACATCACACTACCGTCATCGGCCACATCAAATGGGTCGCGCCGCTGATAAGGTGGAATAACATTGAGTCCGTATAAATGCTCGACCAATTCCCCCAGTGTTGGCACAGGGATTACATCCAGATCGGGTACAAGGCTAGCCTGAGGGGCATCTTCCACCGATACAAATACCTGTTCAAAACCAGCTTCCCATGCCCGCAAGATCATCGGCAAAATGCCGCGCACATGTTTCACGCGCCCATCCAGCCCCAACTCGCCAATAAACACCGATTTTTGTGGCACATGTAATGGGATTTGGTCAGTAGCCGCCAATACCCCCACCGCCATCGGTAGATCATAGGCGGGGCCTTCTTTGCGAATATCGGCAGGCGCAAGATTGACCACATATTGCTTGTTGATAAAGTTTAATTTTGAATTTTTAATAGCAGATCGCACCCGTTCGCGGCTTTCTTGTACAGCTTTGTCGGGCAACCCCACAACGGTAAAGGTCGGCAACCCTGCGGCGCTAAAATCCACTTGCACTTCAATGATCTCGCCATCAATGCCCACCAACGCACACGAATAGATAATTGCCAGCATCAAAACAACCCCTCTTAATGCACTATTCAACTTCTTTATATTGGCTTAATTTGGGCAATTGTGCCACATCAAATTGAGTTAAAAATGTTGAAGCATTTTGCAATAGAAAATAGTCAGTGTCATAGCGAGTTTATATGTCAACAGTTTTTGGGTAATCATCGGATAAGCATCAGGCAGATTTTGGCAAGCAGTGGTACAGTTAATAACGATACACACTTAAAAATGATGATATGCTGCCTAAAAAGATGATGATGAAAACATTACGATATACCCTTTTAGTGCTTGGCTTGTTATTGATTGCGCCTCAACTGGCCAATGCCCAAGACCCGCCCATCCCCATTACTTATGGCGAAACACTGGCAGGTAGTATTAATGTAGCCGGTGCAGAAGCAACATTTTTATTTGATGCCGCCAGTGGCGATCAAATTACAGCAACAGCTACTTCTGCCGATGGTAGCCTTGATCCGATACTGGATTTAACCACATTTACACGTACACTCCTTGCTACCGATGACAACAGTGGCCCCGACGGCAGTGCCCGCATTACCTATGTCATTCCTGCCGATGGGACCTATAATTTGGTGGTGCGTGGCGCAGGTGGCACAACTGGCGCTTTCTCCATTCAGCTAGAGGCGGGTATTCAGCAACCTCCACCCGACCACATCGAAACCACTCCCGCCGTAGAAATAACACAACCAACAGGCTCAACGCCTATTGTAGATACTGGCTCGCGCTTACAACGTATCAGCATTGGTTCAACGGTAAGCGGCACGCTCTCGGCCCAAGCCACCTTTAATATCTATGCATTTGAAGGAGCCGCCGATCAAGAGATCGCCATCACGCCCGATCCACGCACCACATTTCAGCCGTTGCTAGTGCTATACGACAGCACTTTTACCGAGCTAACCCGCGCCCAACCTAGCAACGCCTTGCGCCTTAGCTTGCCCGCCGCCGATTGGTACTTTGTGGTTGCTGCGGCCGAGCAACCGGGTGTAGGTGGGGCCTTTGGCTTCAGCGTGCTCGATCAGGCTCCCGCGGCGCTGCCTGCTGCTGGCGATGATGATCTGACGTATGGCAGCACCGTTCGTGGTGAGATATCAGATGCAACCCCCACTGCGCGTTATCGCTTTACAGGGGCTATTGGCGATCCTGTCACCCTGAGCATGGCAACAGTCAGTGGCGATTTAGATGCCTATATTCTGTTGGTAGATGCCAGTGGCAATGTTGTGGCCGAAGACGACAACAGTGGCAATAACACCGATGCCCAGCTTTCACTTAATCTGCCCGCCACCAGCGATTATTTTATTTTGGCAACTCGGCGCGGACAAGAAACCGGCCTCACATCTGGCGAGTTTGTGCTGGCAATTACCTCTAGTGCGCCCCCCCGCACAGGTAGCGCAGTGCGCCCGCCAGTACCTGCCGACTTTGTTGGACTATCCACGCTAGATATTGGAAGCAGCGCAACCGGACGCATTACCAATGTTGTCTTTCAAGAGTTCTATGTGTTTTATGGCGAGGCCGGCGACGCACTAGAAATTACGCTAGAAGCACCCACTGGCAGCACCCTAGACCCATTGTTGATTTTATTAGATGAAAATCGCATCTCATTAGCCGAAAATGATGATGATGGCGACTCGCAAAATTCACGTATTAATACTACCTTGCCCCAAACCGGATATTATGCAATTGTGGCCACCCGCTATGAGCTAGATGAAGGGACAACGCAAGGCGCATATGAACTAAGTCTGACGCGGCAGGGCGGCTCTATTGAAGATGTAGCACCGCCCTTCGAGCAACTTAATCCAACCCGTGTCATTGCTGGCAATTCGCCAACGGGACGTTTTTCCCCGCTTCAATTTGCCGGCGTGTTCACATTTTCAGTGGCAGAAGGGGCCTTAATTGATTTTGCCGCCCTTACCGAAGACAACACAGTTCCCACTGTAATTATTACCGACAGCGATCTGACTTTTGTGGCGGCTTCTGATAGTGGTGTGGTGCTGGCCGTAGTAGCACCGCGCAGCGATGATTATTTGGCCTTTGTTGCACCCCAAGCTGGCCCAATTGCCAACACCCAAGCCGATTATAGTGTAACGCTAAATGCTAGTGTCATCCGTACCAATGCCGAAGTTGGCGAAAGCAGCCCCATCACCTATGGCACAACAGTGCGCGGCACAATCACCGATGATCAACCCGAATTGCGCTATGTCTTTGCAGGACGCGGCGGCGATGTGGTGGAAATTAGCATGTCCGGGCGTTCGGCGGCCACACCACTTGACACCTTCCTTATTTTGCAAGACGCAAATGGCGATATTGTAGCTGAAAACGATGACATCAACCCCGGCGTTGTACGCGACTCATTCATCACTTTTAGATTGCCCGCCGACGGCGAGTATACGATTGTGGCCACGCGCTACTCTGGCACAACTGCACCCATTACTGCTGGCGAATTTACACTGACCCTAGCCGTACAAGACCCCATTTTCACGGGTGTAGAGCGGGATGCCAATTTGATCCGCTATGGACAAACCGTCCGCGAAACCATCAATGATGAAAGCAATCTCTACTTTTTCTATTTTGACGGCACACAAGGTGATGCAATTAGCATTGAAGTGACTGCTATATCAGGCAATTTAGATGCAATTTTGTATCTATATGCCATTACTTCAACGGGAGACTTTTTGCTGCTGGCTTCTAACGATGATAGTCCGCGTGGGGGTACATTTGATCCCTATATTGAACATACGCTGCCCCGCACAGGTGGCTATGTCATTGCTATAACGCGCTATGAAGGGCCCGATGCCACACCCACCGAAGGCGAGTTTTCAGTTTTGATACTAGAACAACCATGATCAAAATTTGCTTATTTTTGCTATTGGTGTGCAGTCTGATAGGGGGGCATAGCCTTGTGTGGGCCGATGCCCCCCGCCAAAGCAATCTTAGTTTTGGCGATACCGCCGAGGGTAACATCAGCAATAGCCAATTTAGGCAATTATATAGCTTCGAAGGGCGGGCCGGCCAAGTAATCACGGTGCGGATGGTGCGCGAAACGGGTAATTTAGACCCTTATTTGCTGCTGTTGACACAAAATGGTGATTTAGTGGCAGCTAGTGATGATGAAGATGGCCGCAATGCAGAAATGCCCTCTCAATCACTACCTATAACGGGCATTTATACTATCATCGCTACTCGTTTTGGCCACGAACACGGTACAACTGAAGGCGACTATACACTAACACTTGACGCTATCGGCAGTGTTGTTGCTGGGTCAGAAGCGACTACCAATCCGAACGCTGATAGCAGCTCGATAGATAGCACCACTCCACCCCAACTAACGACCAGTTTTTTAAGTTACGGTGATGAAGTATTTGGGCAAATTACGAGCCAACAGGCCTATGTCATCTATCGATTTGCGGCACAACGCGGCGACGTTGTTAATCTAGCAATGGCCCGCATTAATGGCGACCTTGATCCCTTGCTCGATCTCTTTGATCCAGATGGCAACTATCTTGTTAGTGGTGATGACGATGAATTTGGTACGTTAAACGCTGCCATCAGCAACTATACGATCCCCCGCGATGGGGTTTATTATCTGCAAGCTACGCGCTATGGTCGCATAGATGGAACCACAACCGGCTTATATGTTTTAAGTATCGGAGCTGTGCCAATAGATGAATTAGGCACACGCCCCTCTAATGCGCGGGTGTTGGCTATACCGTCTATAACGAGCAGCAACCTTAGCGATGAAACCTTAATACGCTTCTTTCAAATTGAAGCACAGCGCGGCGATATTTTATCGGTAGTTGTCACACGCACCAGTGGCGATTGGGAGCCAGAAGTCACACTCTTAAACAGTGATTTATCAGAGATGGCATCCAGTATATTAAGCGATGAAGCGGACATAGCCACCATTGGCGGTGTCACTGTTCAAAGCGAAGGTATCTATTTTGTGAGTGTAACCCGCACCGACAATCAAGATACAGCAATAGAGGACGAGTTTTTGTTGCAAGTGCAAAGCCGCCCCAGCCTAGCAATGGAGGCCATGCTAGAAATTGTCTATGATGGACAAGTGATTGGCACTATCAACAACACCAACAGCCAAGAGTCCTTTGTGTTTGCAGGGCAGGCCGGCGATGTGGTGACCATTAGCATGATCCGCACTAATGGCGATTTAGATGCGCTATTGACACTACGCGATATAGAAGGCAAACAATTAGCGGTTAATGATGATGGTTATGGCTCTGGAGTTAAAGATGCCCGCATTAGTGACTTTCAATTGCCCGCCGATGGAGTCTATTTTATCGAAGCATCGCGCTATCAACGCGCTGCGGGCAACACCAGTGGGGACTATGTGTTGCAACTTAGCGCAATACCCATAGCCACGCAAAACTAATCCTTGTAGACAGCTCTAAAGATCGCTAGCATCGTTGCCCATGACTCGCGCTCAATCAAGGCCGGCCCATGCTCACCTATCCAGAAGCAATTGATACCCTAAATGCCCTTATCGAACGTAGTCGCACTTATCCTGTCGAGCGAACAACAGCGCGGATAAATGCGATTTGGCGCACCCAACGACTTTTGACACCACTTGAAAATCCGCAAAATACCTTCCCTATCATCCATATTACAGGGACAAAGGGTAAAGGATCGGTGGCGGCCATGATGTCAGCTGTTTTGCAAACAGCAGGTTATTGTGTGGGGTTATATACATCGCCCCACTTGCAAGATTTCCGCGAGCGTTTTCAGGTAAATGCCCAGCTAGCCGATGCTAACACATTAGCCATGCTTATCAGCCAGATGCAGCCATTAATGGCTGATATTCCATATTTGCGCTGGTTCGAGGCAGTGACGGCACTGGCACTGGCTTATTTTCGACACGAAAAGGTAGACGTTGCCATTGTTGAAGTGGGTGTGGGCGGGTTATATGACGCGACCAATGTGGTGCACCCGATCCTCAGCATCATCACCAGCCTCAGCTATGATCATACAGCTGTGCTGGGCGAAACCTTGACCGAAATTGCCACTGAAAAAGCAGGTATCATTAAGCCCCAAACCCCAATTGTCTCTGCCCCACAACCACCAGAAGCATTAACGGTTATTGAACACATTGCCCAACAGTGCGCCGCCCCTTTACACCGCATCGGACACGACAGTCAGTATTCTCCGGCGCAAGCCCAACCGTCGGGACAAAGCGTTAACATTGAACGCAACGGTTTAAACCATCTTTATAAAACAGCATTGGTCGGCGAGCATCAGGCCATCAATACGGCAGTGGTTATAGCCAGCATTGAGCAGTTACGGCTGTTAGGCTGGCATATCCGCGAGGCTGATGTGCATGAAGGCTTAAAAACAGTCCGGTGGCCAGCGCGTTTCGAAATTATAGAAGGTTCACCACTTGTTGTCATTGATGCAGCCCACAATCAAGCGTCGGCGGGCTGGTTGGCTAAAACACTAGATACACTATTTCATGATCAAGATTTGACTGTCGTCTTTGGTGCAATGTCGGATAAAGATGTAGCGGGCATGTTAGCCGAATTTGCAGGGCAAGCCCAACATTTCATATTTACCCAAGCACAAAGTGGTCGTGCATTAGCGCCTGATCGCCTAAAAGAAACAGCCTTATCCATTGGTATCACCAACACACAAATTTCGCTTGCACCAACCATCAAAGCCGCGCTTGCACTGGCCAATAATATGGCTACGCAGATTATTTGCATTACCGGATCGCTTTATGTAGTGGGGGAAGCACGCGATGTGTTAGGCCTACAAAGCACGCCTTTAATGGCAATTAGTGGGGTCGGTGGGCAACAAGCCGAATAAGTTGCCACCCACCGTTATAGTGCTGTTTTATTTCAAGACATCGCGAGGTTTGGCTCCGCTTTCCGCCGGCCCCACAATCCCTTCAGCCTCCATCAAATCAATCAGACGCGCCGCACGGGTATAGCCAATACGGAAGTGCCGTTGCAGCATCGAAATACTGGCTTTGCGGCGTTGTTTCACCAAATCCACAGCTTCATCATATAACTCATCCGAATCACCATTTTGAGGTGCGTCGTCATCCGGAATATCATCCACCACATCGTCTACTTCTTGCCAAAATTCTTCGGCGCTTTTGGCCGGTCTGGGGGTGGGGGTGTCGTTGCGCTTAATAGTAAACACCGAGCCAGTACCCGCCGTATCGGGCGCACTGCGTGAGGCAGGTGGCGGGGTATCGCGCCGTTCGTCGGGTAGGGGCACGCCCATCTTGGGCTTGGGAATCTCGCCATTTGATTGACGCGCAATGGCTTGGGTACTCTTCCAAAACTGTGTAATACGGTTAATTTCTGGGTCAGAGACGAACACACCTTGCAAACGCAAAGGCGCAGGGAAGTCGGGCGCTTGATACAGCATATCGCCACGCCCCAATAATTTATCAGCACCGGGTTGATCTAAGATCACGCGGCTATCTACTGAAGCCGCCACTGCAAAAGCAATACGGGCCGGGAAGTTCGCTTTAATCAGACCCGTCACCACATCTACTGAGGGGCGTTGGGTTGAAATGATAAGGTGAATGCCTGTTGCACGCGCCATTTGGGCCAAGCGCGCCAGCAGTTTTTCGGTTTCGTCCGGGGCCAGCATCATCAAGTCGGCTAATTCATCAATAATAACAATGAGATAGGGCATTTTTTCTTTATCGGGCCCAATCTTAGCGTTATAGTCAAGAATGTGTCGCGCCCCAACCGCCGCAAAGCGTTTATAGCGGTCGTCCATTTCGCGCTGTACCCACTTCAACACACCCACTATACGCTCTAGGTCTACCACTACTGGCGCGACCAGATGCGGAATGCCGTTATAGCCCGCCAACTCTACGCGCTTGGGGTCTACCATAATAAGTTGCAAATCTTCGGGCGAATTTTGCAACAGCAAGCAAGCAATAATGGCATTGACACAAACCGATTTACCAGAGCCAGTTGCACCCGCAACCAACAAATGCGGCATTTGCGTTAGGTCGGCCGAAACAGCGCCGCCATCAATACGCTTGCCCAGACTAATGGTCAGGCCAGACTTGCCCAATAATTTAGCATGTTGCTGAGAATCCATAACATCGCGCAGGCTCACCACATCCGAGTGCAAATTGGGCACTTCAATACCCACATAGCCCTTACCGGGTACGGGTGCTTCGATACGGATTGATTTGGCGGCCAGCGCCAATGCAAGGTCTTTATCGAGGCCTGCAATAGACGATACTTTTACCCGCGAGCGCCCCCCCCCACGTTTTTCGATATAATTGGGTTCTATACCAAATTGCGTAATAACAGGGCCGGTGTTCACTTCAACCACCCTACCGGGCGCACCAAAGCTCTCTAGGGTGTCTTCGATAAGACGGGCCCGGCGCAACAGTTCGGCTTGGTCAACTTGGCGCTGGGAGCCGCGTTCTAAAATTTCGCGGTAGTCGGGCATCTTCCAGCGCCCACGTTCAGCCGGAATCGGAAGCCGTTCGGGTTCGGGTTCTAAGACTGCTGCCTGTGATGCCGGTGGCATCTGCACTTCGGCTTTTTCACTGGCTACTGACTCCGGTTGATCGTCGTCTTCACTATCATCATCTTCATCGTCGGCTACCGATTCTGGCTTAGAAAACCGCGAGGCCAAAGATGGCACAGCCAATTCGTCTTCGGTGCTGGTGGCTGCGTCATCTTCTTCGTCCTCTTTATCTTCATTATCAGCAACAGTGCTACGAATCGGACGACGGGGTGGGCCAGCGTTAAACTGTAGGCCTGCAGGACGGGCCGGCACAGCATCGGCTACCGATTCATCAACCGCATCGGTAGTTAGTGACTCATCAGAAGTGGGCACAGCACCAAATGGTGAGGGCGGAACCGGCGACGCTTCGCCCGTTTGTGTTGCGGGTGTGCGCGGACGGAAAAGCGGTGCCGTGCCAGTTGAGGGTGCTTCATCCTCATCTTTAGGTTTAAAACGACCACTTGGGCGGGCGGGCTCAAGGACTTCGCTTGTGTCGGCAGAGGGAGTAGCAGCCGATGCCGTTTTAGGTGCAAACGGCGACGGCGCTTTGGGCGCATCATCCGACGCTTTATCAGCAGATTCGTTTAAGGGTGCTACCTCTGGCCGACGCGCAAACGGCGACGGCGGTGTAGCAGTCTTGGAATCATCATCAGTAGGATGATCGGATGCCGTAGCCATTGCAGGATTAGGACGCTGCATCAGCGCATCCAGCCCACGTTTCACATCCTCACCACTAGCCGCGCTACCCGCAGGCGATGCAAACGGCGACGGAGCAGCAGTACGTGCATTACGTCGTTCGCGGGCAGCTTCTATGCTGTCTTCTGCGGGCAACTCATCGCTGCTCTCAATCGGTGTTGTTTTTGTAGCACTACGATCTTCCCCAGATAAATTAGCTGCTCCCGCCAAACCAGCCGCCTCCGCTATTCGGCCAAATGGAGAAGCGGGTTTTTCACTAGTAGCAGGCTTATCTGCTTCAGAAGATGCAGTTTCGGTGGGTTTTTGAGAAGAAGGCACAGCAGTTTCGGCGCGTTTAAAAGGCGATTCATTTGTTGGCGCTGAAGGTGCTGGCGATGAATCAGCATTTGGGAACGGGCGGCGACCTGTGGGTGGCGCTTCAGCAGAATCCATCGGCTCGACCGGACGGCGGCCAAATGGACTATTGGGCGCAGTTTCGGTGGGCT
>CAZLPC010000074.1:0-9952 GCA_964561305.1 uncultured Anaerolineae bacterium | reverse complement strand
CAAACCCATCCACTTATTATGGATACGATTGTGGGCAAACCAAAACAATTTTAGCAACTAGGTGGCTAGGGGCAGATGCCCTTAGTCTCCTGATAAAACAGGCACAAGAGCTTGATCGTCAACACTCGTTGGCACGGCGGTTTCTGGTGGAGAAAACCGCCCCACCAAGGGCACACGTCCAATTTTAGCCATATCAACATCAGGTAGCGGATTACTGATGCGTACAATGGCTAAAAACATGCCCACATAAAACCAAAACAATAATGAAGTAGCTTGAAATTCAATATTAAAATAGAAGTGGTCAAAAATACCACTCACCATCGCCCCCACAATGCCACCCAAAAAGCCAAACCAAGCATCATTCAATGCTGTGTCGTTAATGATAGATGCTCGCCCCCGATAGCCAAACCAAAATACGCCCCCAAGTGTCAAACAATAAGCCACAAGCCCCACTATACCTGCATTAGAGGCAATGGTGAGATAGGTGCTTGCAAAACCCAGATAAAGATCGAGGTCGGGGGGCGCACTAAAACCTACACCGATAACAGGATAGCGAGCTATTAGTTCTAGCGCATCTCCATATTCGCCGAAACGCATCTGTGTTTCTAAATCTGCACCCGAAAAACCCGCCGCATAACGCGCAATTAAATCTTGTACAGGTGGTAAAAATAGAGCAAAAACACCACCAACAATCATCATCAATAACAAAAGCCGATAGCGCAACAAGGCCACCACACCAACACCCACGATCAAACCCAGCATTGAGCCACGCGAATTGGTCAAAAACAACCCTATGCCAATAATGCCCATCAGGACAAAGGCAATCCAACGACGGCCCCACACCGGACACTTGGACAACAGTTGAGGCGCGGCCACTGCTCCAATCATCATCAAAAAGCCGCCATAGGCGTTGGGATCAATCCATGTGCCAATGGCCCGTTCGATACCGCGCTCTACGCCATCTTCCCGATAGCGAATAACACCCCCTACCGGATACCCAATGCGCCCTAAGCGATTAAGAATGGCTTCAGCCGTTAGATCAGGCAAAAGCCATAACACCGTCCCCAACAACGCCGAGGCTGCGCCAAGTGCAATCAGTAGGGCTGTAAGGCGGCGTACAGTATTAGGTGTGCGTACCACATCAAAAATAACAAGCGCCAAACTGATGTTAGCCAATAGCCCCAACACACGCCGTAATACACCGGGTGTTAGTGGTGCATTGGCAGTGCCCAGCACAAACGCCAGCAGCAAAATAGCAAGAAACGCCCCAAACAGCAGATGCAACCAACTCAGCCGTAAATCGTGCCGACGGCCAGTCATCCATTGAAAAAGATAGACCACCAAAAATGCACCCAGCGCCACATCCAGCAACGATGGGGTTACTGCAATTTGAAAAGGCAATGTACCATACGGTAACAATGCCACTGTTGCCAGCACCACCACCAAAGCCGCGTCTAGATTACTGAGTGCTACAAGGCCAACCAACGCCGCAAAAGTAAACCCAAATGTCAATACAGGCCCTGCCAACACCAGCATTAGGGCAACACTCCCGCCCAAAAGCCCAACCAACCCACCAACCAACACCGCGTAGCTCTGTGTTTGGCGTGTTATAAATTGATCCATCAATGGAATTTGCATTAGGCGTTCCTTTCGCGTGGATAGGCCATGATCATAGCAACCAAAACACCAATCAACGATAGCATACTAATCGCAGCACCTATCACAAAAGACCAAGGCCGATAATGCAAGGTAATCGTATGGTTTCCACTAGGCACAACCACTGCCACAAGACCATCATAGGCCTTTAGCACATTGGTGGCTTGGCCATTAATGTCGGCGTGCCAGCCATTAGTATAGGGCAAAGCCAGCGTAAGCACTGCGGATGTGTCGCTAGTGGTTTGCACTTCAATATATTCGGGCGCGAAGGTGCGTAATGTCGTGAAACCAGTCCCTGCTTCGACTTGTGCAACGGCTTGGCGATCTTGTTCAGGAAGAATAACGGTGTCGCGCAATGAAAAGTTCAAATCGCGCAGCAACGACCGCGCCTCATCTGCTTCTGCCAAGCGCACGTTATACACCAAATGAGCAAAAGGGCGCGGCTCTAGGAGTTGATAAATCGTAAACGGGCCCTCGACATCTTGACCGCTACCAACAGCTTGATGTGGGCGCGGCAAACGCTCCCACTCTGAATTGACAACTTGCACGCCCAGCAGTTCCCAGCGTTGCTCAATCGGGATTTGCCACAAATAATACTCCACACTATCCAAGCGCAGTGGGCTATTGCCCCATACATCGGGCACACGATACAAAGCCCCATAACTATCACGAATACCACGCAACCCTTCAACGTGCTGTCCGGGCCAAAGATGAGATTGAATGGTGGCAATATAATCGGGTTGTGGCAAGCGATCAGTCGTTGAAATTGGCTCAAAGTTAGTATTGTTTATATTGACGCTAAACAGATCAAATAACAGTAAGGCCGCTAGTGCTGCCACAAAAAACATGCGGTGGGGATAATGATGAATAGCCCGATATAAGATCGCCCACCCAACCGCCAGCATCAGTAGTGCATAAATACTGGCTTGCAAAGGGGTTTGATAAAGCTCGCCATTGGGTGGCATTAGACGCAAAAAGAAAAACACCACCGCAAAGCCACCGCTTAATATCAGCAAGCTCATCATGATAATGGTGAGATAGAGACGCTCACGGGGGACAAAAAATTCGCGCCCAACGGCTACCACCCCATAAGCCACCAGCACGCTCGCCGCCACCACCACCACCACAACTGTTCGTTCTTGGCCACGAAACAAGCTAAAGCCCGGCAATAGCACATAAAATACCTGATATAATGCAAACTTGTTGCCAAACGACAACACCAAACCAACCACAGCCGCCCCAATCCAAAACGCGACCTCGCGCAAAAGCCGACCAATTGCTATGCCAATAAGAATCAAGCTCATCACGCCCACATATAATGGCGACCAATCGCCTAACATGCGCGGAAAAAGAGCCTGTAAGATGTCTTGTAGGGCAAAGCCGCCGCTTTTATCGTCCATGCTAAAGCCTTGCCGATAGGTCTCTTGCTGAAATTCAAGCGTCGGAAGCAACTGTACCGCCGACAAGCCCGCCGCCACAGCCCCCAACACGATCAAGCCCCAGCCAATTTGCCGCCAGCCACGCCCGCGCAGACGATAGACCAAGTATGCCACTGCCGTATAGCCCATCAATACAAATGTTTGCGGATGACCAGCCATAACTGCCAGCGCTAGGGCAATGCCCCCACCCATAAGCCAACGCCAGCGCATTTGCTCTTTAGATGTTGCTTGATGAATACCCATCAATACCGCCGGAAACCAAATCGCGGTTTCTAATATAGGCAGTTGCAATTGTGGATAGGCGTTTAAGAAACCGCCAAAGCCAAAAACCGATGCGCCCATCAAACTACTGAGAATAGATAGGGTACGCCCATTAGCGCTTGTTAGACAGCGCAAAAACGCATACATCCATCCCAAGCCCAACAACACATGCAATGTCATCTCAATTTGCAGGGCTCTATACACCCGCGCCCCCGAAAAATCAGCGCCCAGCGCTAAAAAAGTCAGTGTCAGTTGACGTGGGGGATACATTACGGCGGTTTGTGGATCGGCCAGAAAAGGTGCGCCTGCGTGCATATAGGGGTTCCACAATGGCAATTCGCCATCGGCCCAGCGTTCGGCTGCATACGATGTCCAAGACACAAATTGCGCCGAAAAATCGCCTTCACGCAGCGAAACTGCATCTACAGCGTTGGGTGTATAGACGCGCCAAAAAAATAAGAGCCACAACGCCAGTAGCAACAGCAATGCAGCACGATCAGGATAACGTTGGATAAAGGCCATCAAAACTATGCTTTCTAGGTGATGATAATTTTGGTACAGTAGTCGGCGCTCAAGTCTAGCGTAGGGCTGGCCAACAGTCTAGGCAAGGAAACATAAACCGTGGTTATGAAGCTCGACCTTGTGGTGATTATTGATATTGAAGCAACTTGTTGGGACAAAAACCCACCACCGAGTCAAGAAAATGAAATTATCGAAATTGGCATCTGCACACTCAACATTAGAACAGGTGAACGTATAGATCGAGATAGTTTGTTGGTCAAGCCGATCAAGTCAACGGTTAGCCCATTTTGTAGCGAACTAACCAGCCTGACCCAAACACAAGTAGAAAATGGGCTTCGTTTTGATAGAGCGTGCGCTATTTTACGCAAGAAGTATCACACCAAAAGCCGCATTTGGGCGAGCTATGGCGATTATGATCGCAAAATGTTTGAAAAACAATGTGCAGCGCGGGGTGTGGCCTATCCATTTAACGGCACACACATCAATATTAAAAGCCTATATGCTATGCTGATGGGCTTAGATCGTGAAATTGGGTTGGGTAGTGTGCTTGATCAATTGAATATTGATTTTGAGGGCCGTCCCCATCGGGGTATAGATGATGCTTGGAATGAGGCCCTTATCTTATCTCATCTCATCCAAAAAATACGCCTGCCCATACTAGACTAAAAAAACCCGCCAAAAGCGGGTAACAATTTGTAGGGAGTGCATTTCAATTCTAGGGAATTATCGGCGAAGTGTCACTGTGGGTTAGCGACGGTTGCCAGTGCCTGCACCACGTTCGCCACGTTGAGGGCGTTCGGTGCGGGTCAAAAACTCGGTTACACGGGTTTCAAGCTCACCAATCAGGGCAGCAGCACGCTCTTCATCTAAACGATCATCGGCAACGGCTTCATTAATAAGTCCGATGAGGATGGCAATAATCTGGTTGCCAATCGCTTCAACATCACCACCATTTTCACTGATAATCACACCGATAGTCTTACCAGCCCGCAACTCAGCCGCAATTTCTTGACGAGTTAGCCCCAAGCTCTCGGCAACAACACTCAGCATCTCAGCACCAAAGCCCATATTAGCACGGCCAAAGCGCTGGCGCGATATTTGAGGAACAGGCGCAGCCAAACTAGCAACAAGGGCTTCATCAATGCCTGCCGACAATTCATCATAGCGAGCTTGATCAATGCGCTCATTTTCAAGAGCAGTATCTAGGCGGGTGATAAAGCGCGATTTTACAGCAGCACTTACAGCATCCACATCACCACCATTGGCACTGATCACACCGCCAATCGTTTGCTCGTCTTCAACATCGGCCAATAAGTCGCGGACGGTGACGTTTAATTGAACAGCCGCTTCGCGCAGCAATGCCGCCGACATCAGCTGCCCTCTGCCAGACCGACCCCCACGCGGACGATCGCCGTCGGGGCCTTGTGCACCCGCCACACCAACCACAGAAAACAGCATGACCACGCTCAATAGAACTATTAGTGTCTGTTTTAACATCAGAGCATCTCCTTTTTTGATAGATTGAATGTTCTTGATGTTTATTCTGCGATGAAATTGTAAACAGAGTGTTATCAGAATACGTAGAAATCGTATGTTTCGTGTAAAATACGCGCAAAATCGGAGGATTTTTATGGATTTATCAATTATTATCATCAGCTGGAATGTGTCTGATTTACTGGCAAAATGTCTCGACAGTATATTGGCTAGTGGTGTGCAAGTAGTGGGGCCAGCCGGCCAAACACAAGGAAATGGCCCCCAAACTCAAGTGATTGTAGTAGACTCGGCCAGCCACGATGATAGCGTGGCTATACTAGAGGCACGCTATAGCTGGGTACATCTCTTTGCCCAAACTGAGAACATTGGCTTTGTGCGTGGTAACAATTTGGGGCTTAAACACGCCACCGGACGCTATATTATGCTCCTCAACCCTGATACTGAGGTACAAGCAGGGGCACTCAATCGCCTAATGGCGGTCTTGGCAACCTATACACAGGCGGGCGTGGCGGGGCCCCACACCCTTAACACCGATGGCACACATCAATCTACACGCCGCCGTTTTCCAACTGTTTGGACGGCTATTTTTGAAAGCACATGGCTAGAACCGATTGCCCCCAAGCATATCTTGTCGCGCTTCCGCGTCCTCGATCAGCCTGATGAAGGCGTGTATATAGTAGATTGGGTGCAAGGCTCGGCGCTAATGGCCAAGCGCGAGGTATTCGATCAAATCGGTAGCCTCGATACGCGCTATATTATGTATGCCGAAGAGATGGATTGGTGTAAACGCGCTGTTTTGGCGGGCTGGCAGGTGATGTATGTGGGTGATGCTTTTATCACCCATCATAGCGGCCAAAGCAGCGCCCAAGTGAAAGCCCGCAGCCACGTTCACTTTCAGCACAGTAAGTTGCGTTACTTCCGTAAGTTTCATGGGCTTGGCGCTGTCGGGTGCATTTGGAGTGTTTTGGTATTGAACTATACATGGCAACTGGGCTTAGAGAGTATAAAATGGCTGGTAGGGCACAAACGAGCCTTGCGCGGCGAGCGAATGAAAGTCTATTGGCTGGTTTTGAGATCGTTTTTTAGTGGCGAGCAAGTAGCAACTCGGAAGGCATGAGCAATGCGCTTAGGAATTATCACGGGCGAGTATCCACCGATGCAAGGCGGTGTAGGGGATTATAGCCGTGAGTTGGCGCGGGCATTGGTGGCTCAAGGGCATCAAGTCTTTGTGCTAACCAATCAGCAAGCAAGTCCGCCCTCTGACGAACCTAATATCACCGTTCAGCCCAGCGTAGCGCATTGGGGACGTTGGCGCAAACGGGGTGATCGCACACCTCAAGGCATACAGCAAGCTATAAAATGGGTAAACCAACATCAACTAGATGCTGTAAATATTCAATATCAGGCTGCTGCCTATAATATGCACGCTGCCGCCAACGACCTCCCGCGCTCGTTAAGTCCATATACCACGGTTATCACTACTTTTCACGATTTGCTATTTCCGTATCTTTTTCCAAAGGCGGGGCCATTGCGTAAACGCATTATCTATCAAATGGCGCGACAAAGTCATGGCGTGGTGGTCACAAATGTAGGCGACGAACAAGAGCTATACCAACAAGGCAGAATGCCACCCATTGCCCGCATACCCATTGGATCTAATATTGCCGCCGCCCCACCCAACGGTTTTGATCCGATTGAATGGCGCAACCGCCGTTTACATGTGCCACCGGAGATATTGTTAGTAGGTTACTTTGGCTTTATCAATGCCAGCAAAGGCGTAGACACGCTGGCGCAAGCTATACGCTTATTGGTGGATCGGGATGTAAATGTTGAGCTACTGGTCATTGGTGGCCAAACTGGTGCAAGTGATGCCACCAATATTGAGCAAGCTGATGTAGCAGAGCGTTTAATTGGTGGATTAGGGATTACCCAGCGTGTTCATTGGACGGGTTTTGTAGATGAAGCCTTTGTAAGTGGCCATTTAATGGCCTGCGACATGATTGCATTGCCCTATAAAGATGGTGTCTCGTTGCGGCGTGGCACACTCATGGCGGCTTTGGCCCATGCCTGCTCTATTGTCACTACCGCGCCCCAAACCCCCGTGCCGGAATTGCGTCATGGCACAGAGGTTTGGCTGGTTCCGCCCGATCATCCTGCCGCCCTTGCCGAGGCCCTAGTGCATTTATGGCGTGACCCTAACTTGCGCCAAAATTTGGGACAAAACGCAGCCCAGCTATCAAAAGCATTTGAGTGGAATACCATCGCGGCTGATATTACGGCCTTCATTCAACAACTAAGGCGGCCCCACTAAACAGCAGTAGATTATGTTAATGGCGTAGTTGATTAATTGGATTATCGCGGCCCTGTTCGGCACGACGCACTTCGTTATTTTTAGTATGTACCATTGTGCCCTGATACTCGCCAGTGGTTAAAAACACCCGCCATTCACTCATAATAAAAGGTGGCGTTTTTAGGCTTTCTGGACACAGTTCACAATCGGCAGGAATCCACTCGCCATTATAGCGGCGCGAAATATGCAAGTGTGTAGCATTAGACACACCGCCTTCGCAAGATGGAAAGCCGAGCGCATCGCCAGTACGAACCCGTGTACCAGTCTCTACTACACCTTGACTCGACACATGCAAATATATCACCGTCCAACCAGTATGTTCGTTGCCATCACCATCTAAATCTAACACCACATAGCCGTTGCCACTGCGGGCAATAACACCATCAGCTACAGCTGTCACAGGAAAAGGTGAAATATAGCAATACCCCTGCTGAAAGATCAAGTCGTCGGGGGGGGCGGGCGGCGCAAAGTCTACGGCGGCCCACGCGCTACCACTGGCAAAACCACCATGTGGCCCACCTGTGTAATACCACGTTTCGCCCGCAGCAAACGGCAAAGACATGGTGGGTTGTTGCAGGTTGGCAGGCACAAGTGGCTCGGTGGCGTTGCGGAACGGATCGCCAAATAATCGTAAATAGGTCAAATAAATACCTTGATCGCCAACATCGTAGGCCCACTGGCTTCGATTGGTGCTTTTAGCAAACAAATATTGCACCGCCACCGTGCCCGCATTAAGTTCTGGGGCAAAAACCAGCGTGCTACTGTCAATCATCGCCATCGAAGTCAAACGACGATAGCGCCAGCCATAATAGCCTTCATTGAGGAGGTTAGCCACCGTTTGCACCTGCCGATACAAGCCTTGCCGATTGGGGTCAATATAACCCATTGGATACTGTAGGGCCTCGCCATCGGGGGTCAATTGCGATAACCAACCGCCGCGATACTCTAAAATAGCCAACAAAATACGCGGATTAACGCTATACTCGGTGGCGATCTCATGCAAAATCTCTACGCCACTCATCACACGGCCATTTACATTCTCGCTAAAGGTCTGCAAAAAACCCGGTTGGGTTTTGGCAAAAACAGTCAAGGCAAAGTCAGCTGTAGACGGGCCGTAAACCAATTCGCTATCAGGAATGATCTTGAAGCCTGTACCGGGCTCGACGCGAGTAGAAGGGATTTGTAACAACTGCCCCACTTCAATTGCATTGGGATCAGTAATGATGTTCAAAGCCACCAATGCTTCTAGCGATACTGAAAAACGCGCCGCTATCAGCGCCAATGTGTCGCCGGGCTGAACTGCATAGCTGCCGTCGGTCTGTAGTTCCATAGTAAAGCGCACCGGATTGGGCGTAGGCTGAATGGGGGTAATAGGCAGCAAGGTTGGCGTGGCAATAATGGCGTTAAGTGGCGGAGTGGCGCTTACCTCAATAATACGCTGAGAGCCGGGCTGGGTACAGGCCAATGCCGCCGCCAACAACATCCATACAACGACACTGATGCTTACAAATTGCTGGAGAGGTGTATTTTTCATAATTGGATAGCATCCGCCAATAGAGGTAACATCACATCAAAACGATAACTGGTGTTGCTGTGTCCATCCGGAAACTCGTCATACTGATGAGGAATGTCGAGTTGGGTCAATTTTTGCCGAAAGAGACGTGCCCCTGTTTGCAAATGATATTCATCAAATTTCCCTACTTCTAAAAACAACAAGCGCAGGCTTCGCAGTGCATCTTGGTGCTGAGGCACATCCAACATCCGCACCGGATCATAAGTTAACCAACGCGCCCAAACAACTGGCAACAACGCTCCCGTCTCCAGATCAATAGGCGAATCAAAACCCAATGGCGCAGTGGGGTTTGCCCCATAGATCATACACTGCATCACCGTATGAATCGCTGCCCAAAAATCGCCCCGTTTAGGGTGAATGGTGGGCACAGCTTCAATAAATTGTGCAAAACCACCCCATTTTTCGAGTTGTTGGGGCAATTGCGCCATCAAGGGCATTACCGAATACTCCCAATACATATCGGGGGCCCGCGCCGCCACTGCACCAAAGATATCGGGCCGTGTCATCGCCAATGTTATCGCGCCATAGCCACCGCTACTATTGCCACATACGGCCCGCCCGTCCCGTTCTGCATGGGTACGATAGCGTGCGTCTATCGCTGGGATAATTTCATCAAGCAGATAGGTGCGATAGTTGCCAATCGGCGAGTCGAGAAAC
>CAZLPC010000073.1:0-10012 GCA_964561305.1 uncultured Anaerolineae bacterium | reverse complement strand
GCCACCTTGCTCATAGGCGGCGGTGTAATCAATGCCAATAGCGTGTTGTGTTAGCGCACGATTGATCACTTCATGTTACTCGACATCGCTATATGTCCAATAGCGATTGACAAAGAAGTTCCAAAACATAGCTATGCCACTGGCAATGGCTTGGGCAAAATTTGTTCCAACCTGATTAACGGTGGTATTGTTCCAGCCCTCTTGCCCCAAAACGTCTTGCACCAATTCGCCTAGCGGTGCATACATAATGCCCACAAAAATAAGCCGAAACACGACCGCAGTGGCATTTACCACAAAAAATTGGCCAATTTGCAGTAACAATGGGCGCGAGCGTGAATCGGGATATGTCCAATACCGATTCCAAATAAAGTTATTGGTAACAGCCACCAAAAAAGCTGTTCCGGTGGCAAGACGCACAAACAGGCGTTCGTTGGGGCCACTGGGCGGCAGAAGGGTACTTTGCAAAATATTAAGTGTGCTGAAGTCTATGATGGCCCCAAGGGCCCCCACCACAGCAAAACGTAAAAATCGCTCTACTTCTTTTGATTTGCCACCAAAGTGGCCGGCAAACCAAATAATAAAGCGATCCAAAAAGAACCGACTTGGTGAAGAAGTGGTTTCTGCCATGCCCTAACCTTGATCAACGTCGTTATATGTCCAATAACGGTTAGCAAAGAAGTTCCAAAACAATACAACACCAATCGAAATGGCCTGCGCTATATTAGAACCAAGCTGGTTAATGCTGGTGGTGTCGCTAGCGGTGTGCAAAGTGTGTTGGCCAAAGGTTCCTAATGCACTATAAGACAAACTGACGAAGATAAGACGAAAAACCAAACCCACCACGCTAATCACAAAAAACTGAGTGAGCTGGGTGGTAAAGCTGCGCGAGCGCGAGTCGGGAAATGTCCAATAGCGATTGAGAATAAAGTTGTTGATGACAGCTAATATAAAAGCAATTCCAGTGGCCAAACCAATGTTAAAACTTTCGTACTGGCCAATAGGTGGCAACAGCGATGCTTGCAGCACATTTAGCGCAGTAAAATCCACCACTGCCCCAAAAGCGCCTACCAATGCAAATTTGATAAATCGTTCGGCTTCTTTTGCCTTGTTGCCAAATAAATTGGCCACCGACAGGATCATGCGATCTAGCCCAGCAAAGACGCTCGCAGTAGGAGATTCGGTTGTTGTTTCAGCCAAAATTACATACTCTCAGTTGTTTGTTGATGATGCAAAACGCCCAGCACACCTAACAATACGCCGATGTGCAGAAAAATGTTGTTAACATAGAGCTTGTCAACAAAGCTGTGTACGCCGATATGTACCCACACGCCCATTAGCCCCACAACCACGCCACGCTGCCAACCCGTGGTCTTAGAAAGTACACGCATAGTGATGCCTACGATAATAGACCACATCAGCAGATAGGCCAATAATCCAATAAAGCCGGTTTCGGCCAACAGATTAATGTAATAGTTGTGGGCGTGTCCCAGTGCATCGGGCCAATTGACCAATGCATAGTGGGCATAAGCGGTTTCATAGTTGCCAAAGCCCACACCAAACCACGGATGATCATCCGCCATATCCAGTGCCGATTGCCAATGAGCCAAACGCTCGACGACAGCATAGTTATCATCATTAATGGGCGCACCGCGCACATCTTGAAAACCTGCAAAATCTTCGGTAAAGTTCAGCACACGGTTGCTAATTTGAGCAGGCAATAGGCCGGTAAGATATAAAAAGCCGCCCATGATCAATGCCATCCCAATTAACAGTGTACCTTGCCAACGCTTAGGCGGGATAGTCCACAATAGCATCACGCTTGCCGCGCCAAAACCAATCCATGCGCCCCGACTCCATGACACTAATAAGCCGACCAGCAAAACAGCGTTGACCGCTAATGATAACCCGAATAACAACAGATCGTCACGCCCCCATTTACGCCAAACAACTGTCAATAAGCCCCAAGACACTCCCAGCGATAGCGGCAACAACAGTCCCATAAACGCGCCGAATGGGTTAGGCTGGCCAAATGTACCAAAGGCCCGAAAATAGCGATAATCCAGTATCCATAGATGGGGCGCACCCGATCCACCTTGAAATTGATAGATGCCCACTAGTGCTTGCACAACCCCCGCCGCCAATAATCCGACCACTAACCACGGCCAACGAATCAAATGTTGATCACTAATCAGATAAATCAGTAACAAAATCTCAAACCACTTCAGCCACTCGTTAATAGCCATACCAACTGATAATGCTGTCGGTATGGTCAGCAGTGTTGCCCCTGCAAAAATAGACACACTGCTAAAGGTAGTAGATCGAAATGGGTTTGAAAAAGGCCTTTTTTGACCCAAGCGCCGCAATCCCCAAATACCAAGCGCCGCGCCAAACAACCCCTGTCCAATATCTAAGGGCAAAGCAATTGGAAACTCGGTTTCTATCAGGGTTTTCATGGGCGCAAGCATCAGCATCATCACAATGGCGAGGGTTGGCTCTAGCAACAGCAAAATTGCCAGCCCAACCCCACCTACAAGCAGTACCGCCCACACCGTCGGTAACATGGCCATCAAAAAGCCCACAAGCACAGCGATGCTGGCCCATAGCCCTATATAGACAGTGCGGGTGGGTACTGATGATATGATCATGCCTTAGGATTGTTTTTTCTTGAAAAATTCAATGGTTTGGTGCAAGCCGTCTTCTAATGAGACTTTTGGCTCCCATTCAATGACCGATTTAGCACGGGTGATGTCGGGACGGCGTGTCTGTGGGTCGTTTTCGGTACGGGCGCGTGGTTGAAACATCACGCCGCCCGGATTTTGCGTAAGGTCGTTAATGATATGAGCCAGCTCAGCAATAGATTTTTCTGAATGTGGGTTGCCGATATTGACCGGGTCGGTGTAGGTGCTGCTAAACAACCGATAGATACCTTCGATCAAATCGCTATAATAACAAAAGCTGCGTGTTTGCGAGCCGTCGCCATAGATAGTAAGAGGTTCGCCGCGCAAGGCTTGGGCGATGAAATTAGGCACAACACGCCCATCCTCTAAGCGCATCCGCGGGCCATAGGTGTTAAAAATCCGTACAATGCGCGTATCTACGCTATGCGAGCGATGATAAGCCATCACCATTGCTTCAGCGAAACGCTTCGCTTCGTCATATACACCGCGTGGCCCAATGGTATTTACATTGCCATAATAATCTTCGTGTTGTGGATGCACCAACGGGTCGCCATAAATTTCTGAAGTTGAGGCTAACATAAAGTGTGCGCCTTTGGCACGGGCTAAGCCCAGCGCATTGTGTGTGCCCAAGGCCCCTACTTTAAGCGTTTGAATCGGAAACTTAAGATAGTCTACAGGGCTGGCCGGCGATGCAAAGTGCAACACCGCGTCTACCTTGCCATCAATAAAAATAAAATTAGAAATATCGTGATTAATGAACTTGAATGATGGATTGCCAGCCAAATGGGCGATGTTGTCCACATTACCCGTTATTAAGTTGTCTACTGCAATCACCTCATGGCCTTCGGCCAAAAATCGATCACTTAAATGCGATCCAAGAAAACCAGCACCACCCGTTATTACAACACGCAAAATTATCTCTCCATTGGTTACGGTTTTATGTTAGTTTGCACTTGGCAAAGATAATGTCTCTTGATTTGCCAGTATATCCTCTTGCACCTTGGTGTCTTGAACAATCAAAACTAACCCTAATAGCATTACATAAAAATAGCTGAGGTTAATGAAGGCCAGAGACGCATCCACAATGCCATGTGCCAAAATGTAGGCCATACTACCAACACAGCCCACCAAGGCGGGCCAAAGAATATTTTGGCTCTGGCGCATAGGTCGCAGCAACTTTAGCACAGTTCGCCAAAAATGCCATTGGATAAATACTAAAGCCAGCACACCCAAAATGCCAAAGCGCACCCAGTGTTCTAGCACGATATTATGGGGGTGTGACAAGTTGGGATCAGCCGAACCTTCGGGCACAATATAGCGGCTGCGATAAACATACAGGAACTGATCTAGCCCTACGCCCGTTAGCGGACGGTCTTGCAATAGTTCAAGCGTACTGCGCCACACATTCACCCGAAAAACAGTGGTGGCACTATTAGAATCAGTTAGATTTTGTAAGCGCGGAATAAGCCGCGACAGCGGAATAAGTGCGGCCAACCCCACCGCGCCCAAACCCGCCACCACTCCCCATGCCCGACCACCTTGCCACGCCAACAATAAAGCTGCCAGTGCAATTGGCAGGCCGATCACAATCCCCCCAAGGCTTTGTGTCAGCAAAAAAGCCAAGCCCATGCAGCCTGCTGTTATTGTGCCAAAGCTGCGCCGCCACATACTGCGCGATAAGACCGCATAGGCGAATGCAAACGGCAAAATACGGCCTAATTGCAGCGCCACCGCATTAGGCGAACCATAGACTGCCAACAAACGCCGCGATCCATCAGCCGTGATCACCACATCATCACCAGTGATATAGTTTAAAAGACCGATGAGTGCAATTAGCGTGCCACCGATAATAGCAGTGTCTATCAGCAATAGAATGTCGGTGGCGCTAAACTTTAAACTGCGTAGTAAAACATAAAATAATAAGGGGCCAATGATCATCAGGCGCAGTTCATGAATGGCTTCGGGACGCAACTCTGCCCATGAAATAGACAGAATCCCTAAGCCACCCAGCGCCAAAACACCCATATCAAGTGGTTGCAAGCGGCGCAATTGAGCATCAAGCGTCAGTAGCCCCTCGAATAACCAGTTAGGACGCTGGATTTGTCGCTGAAGCCGCACCCAGTCAAACAGCCCGCGCCCACCAATAGCTGCCACAGAGATGATGAGCATGGCTTCGACCACAGTAATCAAGCGAATATAAGCATCTATTGTAGACGAGAAAAACATTGACCAAAATAAGGTAGACAATAACCCCATTAGCGGCCGATTGAAAACCACCACGCTAAACAAAAGCAAGCCCAACACCGACAAAATAGCAACGGGTGATAAAAACGCAACGCCAACCGTAGCCAATGTGAGGATAATTGCGGGCGGATCGCGTTTGACAAAGGCGGTGAAGGCCTCGCCCCATGTGAGGGCGCTGCCCAGCACAAACACTGCCGAAAAGCCAAGTGTCAGCATGAGATCGGCGGCATTTTGCACGGACTGACGCGATGGAAAGCGCACTGTTCGCCATGGCAAACGCCATGCGCCTATCAATGTGCCTATCACACCAAAAAGCATCAGCCCATAAGCGAGCAACTGCAAACGATCTGTATCGGATTTGGTAGGTGCAACCGCCACTGCAATCCCCGCCAAGCCCCACGCATCATCGCCTTGGCGTGGGCGATGAACAAGGGTAGCGGTGTGCAGCCCTTTTTCGAGGCCAGTTGCTACCTCAATCAGATCAAGCGCTTCGCCACTGCCCACAGCTTTTAAGACAATTTGCGCCTCGCTTTGACGATTGCGTGGCAGTGCATTGGCAGGCTGGCCATCAATCTGCACGATATAATAGCCAGTAATGACATCATAGCGGCGCACTAATAAGCCAAAATCTGTTCCGTAAAATGTTATTTCTACCCGATTTTCAAGGAGATTGGGGTTTTCAACGCTTTCATCCAATGGCAAAGCATCGGCCCCCAGCGGCCCAAATTGCCAGTGCCCATCAAATTGCTGAAAAAGACTATCGGGATCTATCTCATAAAAACCGGGCAACAAGCCATTGGGCGAAACCATAACCCCTTGCCAACGCGCCAGATCAGTGGCAACGGTAAAGCCTTGTATGGGATCATCGGCGGGAGCATCGGGTTGCCAATGTTGCAAGACAAGGCCAGCCAACCATGGCCACTCTTCCATAGCGCGTTGAAAAGCCGCTTGTGTAAACTGGATTTGCTGATCAGCGCTTACTTGGCCCCAGATCGAGGGCGGCCCTTGCCAATCGGGGGATAAATGATTCCAGCCAAAGTTGCTAGCCCAGATTGGTTTTCGGCCATCGCCTTGTTCCACCATTACTTCGCGCAGCAAGATTAGGCGCGAGAAGTTGAAAATATTGTCGCCCACGCTGCGCTCATCTGGCCCTGTGTCATAACCATAGGGCTTGCCCGCCGCCGCATCAAAATAATCGCGTGCGCCATGTACATACATTGTCCTAAAATAGGCAATTTCATTATAATTGGCTGGGCCACGCTCGACAGTGGGGGCCAGCGCTGCTGTAATAACCATTGCACTGGGATCATTGCGATGAATGACTGGATAGGCGGCCTGCAACATGGCTGTGTAAATGGCGGGTTGCGGATCTGTGTTGCCCCAATGACTACGTAGGTTCGGCTCATCCCAAATTTGGTAATAATCCACTTGGTCTTGATAACGCTGGGCAAAAGCCGCCGCAAAATCACCAAATGTGGCGACACTTGCTGGCGGTGCGAAGGGATGATCGGGCGCGGTGCGGGCCCGGGCCCAGCGTGGTGTGCCATCCAGCACTGCAACAAATTCTAGTTGGGGATGATCGGCTACAGCTTGAATTATGGGATCGTATAGCGACCAGTCGAATTGCCCTTGCTCTGGCTCGATTAGTTCCCAATAAATGGGCTGGCGCACCTGCACAAAGCCCAATCCTGCAATAGCATCCAATTGTTGTGGCAACTCATTGGCAGCATACAGGGTCAGTTCGACATTGATGCCTGCAATTGGCAAGGGGCGTGTGGGCATGGTGCGTTGTGTGGTCGCCATCTCCCAACCGCGTGTCTCAAAAGCAACGTCAGCTTGGGCTTGTATCAGTAATGCGGCCCCCAGCGCTGCCGCCAATAGCCCCGCGCCCATTACAAGCCACCAAAGATATTTATAGATTGCTGTCATGTTTTGTTGCATTACCCTAATCGTTCGTCGGATAGTGTAGGGTGGTTAAGTACACCCAAAGTGGCATCCATCAAGCTTAGTTGTACTCATTTAATCACCCATACCCCTCATTTTCTGCTGGTGGGCGTTTAGGGTGCGACTGCCGCAATTTCAAAACGGAAAATATGGGCCGTAAAAGGCTTCAGTTCAATATATAACCCATCCGTCACCATCCGATGCCCTTCGCGGGTAAATACCTCACTATTGAGTACATCAGTTAGCTTCCAAAGATCGTTCTCAATGCCAAAATGTGGTAAGGGGACACGTCCCTGCGACAGGTGTGATGAATAATTAATCACGACTAAGCGGCGTTCGTCTTGCAGTTGCCATGTATAAGCGACTAAGTTGGTATTGGCTTCGTTTTCGGGCCATGCCCGAATGACATCGCGGCGCACCCATTCCCCTTGCTGATAGACAGGGTGTTGTGCTTCAGTAATGAGTTTACGATAAAAGGCATAAAGAGTTGAGTCAGGCGCTTCGAGGGGACGGCGGGCCAATTGTACTGGTAGTTTAATCTTGCTGCCCCCAAACTGGCTTTCATGCCATAGCTTCGCGCCCGGCAGTGTGGCTACAAAAACGGCCCCCATTCTGGCACGCTCTGGCCCTAACGCGGTTATGGCGCGAGGTTCATCATGGTTTTCGATAAATCGGATGAGCTTTTGCTGATAGCCTAGCTCGGCGTGCAAATGGGCATTAATGCTGCCTGCACTTTCGTGGATCATGCGATCATAGAGGCGCTTGTCATAGCAAAAGTCGAAGCCTTGTTGTTGTAGAATGTGTTCCATATCCCAATACACTTCGGCTATAAACAAAAACTCGGGGCGGGCCGTTTTGACAGCCGCAATTATATGTGGCCAAAACTCTTCAAATGCCACCCCCCCCACCCGATTGAGGCTCCATGTTTTGGCAAAAATCTCGTTGGTCAACAACATTGCCATGTCACAGCGCACCCCATCGCACAATGTGGTGAGATCGGCCAGTGTTTCGATGGCAAGTTTACGATAGTCGGCGCTAAAAGCGTTTACTTGGGCAGTGTCTGTCCATGCTGGAAAGTAGGGATCGCGTCCATGGGCAAAAACATGCTTTCCAACTTGAAAGAATGAACTCGAATCAAACGCTAGTTCGGCGGATGTACCTTGCACAAAAGCATCTGAATATTCGATCAGCCATGGATGATCAACCGCGACATGATTCGGCACAAAGTCCAGAATGAGCTTAAGGCCAAGTCTTTTAAGGCGTTGGCGTAAATTAATGAGGCCCACGCGCCCACCCAGATGAGCATCTACCTCATAGCGATGTACACTATAGGGCGACCCCACCACATCTTCGGGCCTAAAATCGGGCAAGACCCGCCGATATTCGGCTTGTAGATCGGCGTGTTCTAGTGCCACTTGGCGGCCTTTGGGGCTGCGCTCCCACACCCCCATCAGCCAAACGGTATCAACCCCTGTGTTTTGAATAGCAGAAAGCTCATCATCAGAAACAGTGTCAAAGGTGATGGTGCGTTTCTCTTTGCGCGAAAGTCCGTCCAACCACGTCCAAGCGTTGATCTCATAGATATGCACAGCAGTAACCTCTTGGTTTTTTATTTAAAAACACAATGCCCCTACAATGATACCATTGTAAGGGCATTTATGGTGGTGCCGAGACCAGGACTCGAACCAGGGACCCACGCATTTTCAGTGCGTTGCTCTACCAACTGAGCTATCTCGGCCACTCAATGGTCATCAGTATAAAAGACGGCCATGAGAATGTCTAGGGCAAAATTTTATTTGCCTTAGACCGTGAGAGCGCGGTGCAGAAAGTGTTTGGCAACATGCACAGGCACAGCCACACCCACATCTACCCCATTCATCAGCGTGTTAATGCCAATCAGTTGGCCATAGGCGTTCACCATTGGGCCGCCAGAGTGCCCCGGTCGCAGTTGCAGGTTGGCAACCAACCACTCTCGGTTGGGGAGCAGGGTCTCTTGCCACTGATCGCTCATGCCGATGATAACACCTGCCGAAGCCGCGCCGATCATCCCAAAAGGATGGCCCAGCGCCATCACCCACTGCCCCGTTTCGACCTCCCGCGAATCACCAAGTTCAATAGCTGGCAAATTGTGGGCTTCCACATATAACACCGCTAAATCATTGCGTTTATCGCGGGCGATGATGTTGCCGACGACGGCTTGGCCAGTCGGCAAGATCACTTGTAGATAATTGGTATATGCTACATGGGCATTGGTGACGATCAATCCATCAGAATGCCAGATTGTACCCGCCCCCATGCCTTGCCCTTGCTCGCCAGTATGAATTTGTACCAAACTGCGGGACGTGGTGCTGGCCAAATTGGCCAGCGCATCACTAAGTTGTTGTAACACTGTAGTCATAACGATAGCCTACCTTTTAGGGCTAGGGGCGCTCGCCAACAGTAAGCTGCAAATCATGAAGTTGGCCCGCCCGCAAAATTTGTGCGGCTAGGGCATTCCCCACGCGGTCATTGGTAAGCAAGCCCATCAAATCATCAATAGTAGCAATGGTTTCGCCATCCAGCCGCACCAATACATCACCCAACACAAGTCCAGCTTTGGCGGCAGGGCTGTTGTCTTCGGTGGCAATCACCAACAAGCCTGTTTCTTGGTTTAGTTGTGCTTTGAAGGCATCGGGCAACGCCACTGGCTGGGTTGTCACACCCAAATAGCCGCGCTTCATGCGTCCATGTGCCAACAACATCTCAACAGCGTTACGGATCGTGCTGGTGGGAATAGCGATGCTGACCCCGTTCATGATCGAGGTGTTCATGCCGCGTACTAGCCCTGCACCATCCACCAATGGCCCACCTGAAAAGCCCGGATACATGACTACATCGGTACGGATAAAGCGATCACGAACACGCGCACTGCGCCGCCGTCCGCGCCGTTCGCCGCCTTCGCTCACTTCGCCAATGGCACTTACCACGCCCAATGTTGCCTGAATATCTTGGCCAGCTTTGCCTAGGGCCAAAACCAAATTACCGACATTCAGCCCGTCCCACTCGCCCCAATTGGCCGGTGTCAGGTTGTTGGCCTCTACGCGCAATACTGCTATATCAGCTTCAGGATCACGCCCTACCAACTTGGCAGGAACAGTTGTGCCATC